>NZ_CABFLM010000137.1 GCF_901873365.1 uncultured Aggregatibacter sp. | reverse complement strand
TATGAAAATATTATTAATGGATTAATTCATATGCACAATCCTAAATTTTACAAACCCAATCAAGAAAAATTATTTAATGAAAATGGTAAAATCTCCATAAATGCAATATCAGCAACCATACACCGGATTACCAATAAATTGATTGAAAGCGGTTATCCGGAAAGCGATTCAAGGAGTGTATCAACGCTTACAAATACACTAAATGAATTCGTATATAAACTCCCTGAATAGAAACGTAATTAACAAATGCCTTAAATTTTTCAAAAGAGAATTTAAGGCTTTTTTATTTTAAGAAAATTTCTGAAAAAATAGTTTATATATCAACAACTTAAGAAGTATCCTTTCTAACTTTAGTCACTTTAGCTAAAACTATAAGAATTATAAAATTAATAATAATGAAAACAATAACTTATGAAGTTAATTTTGTGAAATAACTCTTTTTTTTCTTAATTTTTCATGTCTTATTTTTTTCTTTTCTAAACTTCCTCCCGCAATCAAAAACAAACAAAGGCGAACGTTTTAAATGATTGTTGAATATTTTGGACAAAACCCACAGAGGAAAAAATCATGAAAAAAGCTTTTGAAAACTTTATCGAAAAAAACGCAGAAAAATACCGTGTAGAAGCCTTTAAAGGGGAGCGAATGCTTTCCTCCTGGTTAACGGAAGACGCCCAAAAGGAATACATGAAGGAGCTTTCCGGGCGTTCTAATTTCTTACGGGAAATCAACTGGTTAACCGTGGCAGAACCAAGCGGAAAAAACCTATTTGGCGCATTGGATGGCACAACCACCGGACGCCAAAAAGATGAACGCCACCGTTCACGCCTGCTCCATCGCGACCAATATCAAACCCAAGAAGCGGATAGCGGCGTTTTTATCCCGTGGCAGTTGATTGACGAATTAACCAGCCTACAGGAAAACTTTGAGGAAAATTACATCGCATTAACGGAAAGCCAATTTGTTCTAGACATGTTGCAGATCGGTTGGAATGGCGAAAGCGTGGCGCAAAATACGCAAGCTGCCGATCTATCGGACGTGAATATTGGTTGGCCGGCTCAGCTTAAACAGAAGAAACCGGAGCATGTCATCACTCAAGGCAAGAAAGCCGGGCGAATTTCACTATTTGCCGAGAATGCCGACTATAAAAATCTCAATGAATTAGCTGCCGCCCTACGTCAGAAACTCCCGGCACACTACCAAAACCGAAATGATTTAGTCTTTTTCGTGGGAAGCGAATTGGCCGCCAAAGAAGACGCAATTTATGCCAATACCATTGAAAACCAACGCCCCGGCGACACCGCAGCAAATTCGCATTATTTAGCGAATTATTATGGCGGTATGCCCGCCGTGATCCCGCCTTGCTTTCCGCCTAAAGGCGCAGTTGTTACCACTTTCCGTAATTTAAGCATTTATACGCAAAGAGGCAGTGTATACCGTGCCATTTATGATGATGAGGACAAAGTTGGCGTGATTAACAGTTTCCGCCGTAATGATGCTTACGTTGTTGAAAAAGTGGATTTAATGACGGCAATTGAGCCGAAAAACGTGGTGTTTAGTGAAAAATAAGATCAAAGTGCGGTCAATTCCGCACTTAATTTGATGAGGCAGAACATGACAACAAAAACCCTATTAACTTATCAAGACTTGGCAGAAATGGGCGTGGGAAAACGTACCAGTATTTACCATTTAATGAAGAAAACGGATTTCCCTAAACCCTTGAAATACGGGCGTTCAAACCGTTGGAGTAAAGATGATGTGTTGGCGTGGTTAGAAAAGCAAAACCCGAACAAACAGGCGGCAGAATGCGTGGCTTGAGGATTGATTGCCCGGAATGTGGCAAGGCGTTAAATATTCGCAATTCTGAACGCCCGAGCGCGTGCTTAACACGGGCGACGGCTTATTGCTATGAATGCCGCCTTAAAGTGCGGATTAATGCCAATTTAGATGAAATCGCCACGTGGGAATTTTCCCCGGTGGCAGAAAACCACATTTGGCAACAAGATAAAACCCGCGCCCGGCAACGCCGCCAAAAATAAAGGCTTACTCCGCGAAGAATAAGCCTTACCCAATAACAAATTTTTTAACTCATAAGGAGGTCACTCATGAGTGAAATTAATTTACCTTTAAAAGACTTAAAAATCAAATCATTAACGCAAGCTAACCTCTATTTTCCGCTTTTTCTCTTGACAGATAAAACGAGATTAAACTATATTAAATCCGCATTCGCAAAATCGAATGCCAGCCGTGAGAAGCTGAGTTTACTAAAGGCGAACAACAGCACGCCGAATCGTGCTTTTTTTGTTCGTGCAATTTACCTATCAAACAAAAATAGCCTTATTTCTGATAAGCTATTTCCAATGGTAGAGCGTAATGGGCAACCCTTTGCGGTTGGCTGTTTTCCTTTAGTGGCAGTTTCTCACCCTGTTACGTTCTACCGCCCGACCGTGAGAAGTCTAGCGGTAGTTCCTGAAAAATTACTAAAGGAAACTACGCAGATGAAACAATTCATTTTTGCGGCTATTCGTCGCACTGATCTCTCTAATCATATTCAGAAAATTCGCATCAACGCCGAAACCGAACGAGACGCACGCGCCCAATTTGCTTGCACCTTTATTCTTGTTCTTGCCGGCAAAATCAACCTAAAAAACACCCTGAAAAACGACCGCACTTCTGCGGCGCATTCTCCTCTTTTTGCCCTTCCGACCCAAGGAGGTGCGCATGCCTAATATTCCCCTTTCCTTTTTGGACGAGATTCAAACCGAGATTTCCCGTTTGAACACGTTAAGCACCTGTTTAGAAATGGCGGGCGCCATGGATTATTTGAAGAATGTAAACGAGTTGCGCGACTTGATGTTGGATATTGCACATTTTCAACACCTTCAATGCGACGCAATTCATGCCAAATTAGGGCAATGTTTTCCGGCAACGCCTCACCCACAAGGAGGTACGCAATGATGACGCATAAAATTACCCTCCCGGATGGCACGGTTATTGAAATTTTTACCGATGCGGATGAAGTAGAGGGCGCGGCGGCTATTGATCACCAAGCCTTATTTAATAAAGCCCTACGGCAAGTCAAACAGCAGCAGAAAAATCGGCGTAAGCGCGCCCAAAAACGCGAAAAATGCGCCAGACGGAAACAGCGATAAGGGGGCAACCATGGAAAATAAGCCAAACATTGTGAAGCTTTTACTTAGTGAAGTTGAAACCTTAAAAAACCGCGTGCAGCAACTGGAAAACGCACAACATACGGAAGGCAAAATTTGGACGCCACACGACGTAGCAAATTTTGCTGGTTGTTCTTATGGTTATGTCATTCAAACATTAATCAAAGACCCGGCATTTCCGCCGACACTTGGAGACCCGCGCCCCCGTGCACCGAAAAAATATTTTGCGACCGATGTCATCACCTTTTTTAAAAATCGAAATCCTAGGGAGTGCAGAAAATGACGTTAAAAAAAGCCCCTAATTTAAAAGCCTTGTTAAAGCAAAACATAGCACCGGAGCAGGAAATTTACATTTTAATTGGCGAGCCGTGGACGTTTTACCGGCATAACCCAAGAGACGAAAAGACCAACGGACAAGGCATTAAATGGCAGTTACTGCTTGATAGCAATGACGGCGACAATCCTAACCGTTATCAGGAGATCCCAGTAATCTTAGATGAAAAGGCACTAAAAAACCTGACTGATCTTTCGGTGCTGCCGAGTGGTCATAAAGTGGCGAGCATCATTGATACGGACGATTTTTTCAAAGTGAAAAGCAGTGAAGGCGGAACCACCATTCGAGAAAATCAGGAAATCATCACCGCACTTTGTACGCATTTAGCTAAAACCACAAATGTTCGCACCTTTGCCCTCAAAAATAGTATAGGGGAATTATTGGAAGACTTGAGCGGTTATATTGCCCGCATTCGGCAAGAAATCAAAACAACCGAACAAACCCTTTCCCCGGAAATGATTGAGCTGGATGCTGAAACCATAAAAAAACTTTCCCCGGCGGATTTAGCCGAATATTTTTATAAGTGGTTGAAAAAACCGTTAGCCTATCATTCAGAGCAAGGCTCCATTTATGGTTATAACGGTATCATATGGGAAGTGATGGGCGAAAATGAGTTACAGCGAAAAATTAAAACCTTTTTCGAAGAATACAACACCAAATATAAAAGCGTAGATACGTTAGATCGGGTTATCAAATGCTTAAACGTTGATTTGCCTTTATTCCAAAAAACCGACGCAAAATTATTAGCGTTTAAAAATGGCGTGCTAAATAAAAACACCTTGCAATTCATGCCACATTGTAAGGAGTATTATTTAACCGGATTCAACCCTTGCGACTATTTGGAAACGCAAACACCTACGCCGAATTTTGATAAATGGATAGATTTTATTAGTAACGACAGTGCAGAACGGAAAAAATCTTTATTGGCCGCACTTTATATGATCCTGAATAACCGCCACGATTGGCAATTAACCTTAGAATTAATCGGCGAACCGGGCGGCGGTAAAAGTACATTTTTGCAAGTGGCAAAAATGATTAGCGGCGAGGGCAATTACACCGCCATTGATCTTGAATTGCTAAAAGATGAAAAGGCGCGAGATATTATCCTAAATAAAACCTTTTTATTCTCACCGGATCAGGCGCGATATGTGGGCGATTCTTCCATTTTAAAACGCATTTCCGGCGGTGATGAAGTCTCTTTTAACCCGAAAAATAAAAAATCTTTCAGCGCGAAAGTCAATGCCGTGGTAGCCATTTGTTCAAATACTCTGCCGATTTACAAAAACGACGGAGGTGGCATGGAGCGGCGGCGCGTGCTTTTCCCGTTTACCCGTGCGGTAGAAGACAAAGACAAGGATGAACACTTAGTTGAGAAAATCCAAAACGAATTAGGCGGCATTATTCGCAAACTGTACGATGAATTTAAGGATCCAAACGACGCGAAAAAAGCCCTTGAACGACAAAGAAAAAGCAAAGAGGCATTAGAAATGAAAGTAAAAAACGATCATATCTTGGAATTTATCGAAGAATTTACCTTAATTGAACAAGTTACGAATCAATGCCTGATTTTTGGTAGCTCCCGAGGCATGCCGGCAAATGATAGCCCACTTGTCTATGAGCGTTTATATTGGATTTATCTGCTATTTTGCGATATTCACGGTCGCCCGGAAAAATCCCGGTTAAAACCGAATGATCTAAAACAGGAATTGGATATTGCTTTTAAAACGGCGGGGTATAAAACCCGCTTTCAGAATCGGCAATTACAGGGCGGATATAACTACACCAATGTTCAATTCAAAGATAAAGAAAATACTGTAAGAAAATGGCGAAATGCCTAAGATATTAAAAAATCACATTTTTTAACCGAAATGTGATTTTTTTATCTCAATTTTATATTTTTTCCAAAAATTGATTTTTTCGTTTCACTTTTTCACTTTTTCACTTTTTTGTTTCTAACTCATTAATATATAAGTGTTTTTATTAACTTCTTTGTAAGTGATAAAGTGAAAAAGTGAAAAAAATAGTGAAAAAGTGATTAAAACAGCTTAATAAATAAACAATTTATTTTTTTCACTCTTACTTTTGTCAACATAAATCAATAGGTTAGGTGTATTTAGAGTGAAAAAGTGAAAAAGTGAAATAAAAAAGTGAAATCGGTTTACTTACACATAAATTTTGATTTTTCAAATCGTAAATGCTCACCGGATACCCGTGACAGTTCACCAAATCTCACCTAAATCAAACATAAAATCTAATTTACTTATTGATCAAATAAAAAATTAACTTATAATCTAATTATTCAATTCACCAAGGGAGCACGATGAATATCGTAAACTGGACGAAAGACGCCTTACGGCAACTTTTAAAAATAGATAGCCGTTATCAAAAAGCTATTAGGGAGAAAGTCAACGCTTTAGGCGGCTTTCCCAATGAAGCACTAGATACTAAGAAACTAAAAGGCGAGGAAGGAAAATGGCGGTTAAGAGTGGGCAATTATCGTGTTATTTTTGAAGTCATAAACGGGCAGCCGAAGGTTATTAATATCCAAGCGATAAAACGCCGAAGCGAACGCACTTACAGTTAGAGGAAAGCAACATGAGCCTAAATCACAGATACATAAACAACCCGGAAGGGCAACCGGAATTTATTATTTTACCAATTGCGGAATATGAAAATTTATTGATGAAGGCAAGCCCTTTTGATGAAGACTTGGCAGAATGGGAAGATATTCCGATTGAAGCCACTGAAGACGGTGGAGAATTAATTCCGAATGATGTCGTAAATATCATGTTTGAACAAGATGTGAGCCTACTTGCCGCATGGCGCGTATATCGCAACCTTTCACAGGCAGACGTGGCAGAACGCACCGGATTAACCCAATCCGCTATTTCACAGGCGGAGCGCAAAGAAAGCAAGCCACAGAAAAAGACCCGTGAAAAATTGGCGAAAATCTACCAATGCAAACCGGAACAATTAGAGCTTTAAACGCAAATAGAAGGCAATACTCCCTCAATAATCACCATATAAAGCCCTATCAAACGGGCTTTTCTGCTTTCTAACTTAAAACCAAATTAAATAATATTACTTGCCAATTTTTCCCACGTGATTTAGATTGCAACAGAATTTTAGATCCCAGTTTAACACCCACTAAAACAAATAAAACAGGAAAAAAAACAGTAAAGACAAGGCTTGAACGTAAAGAATTGATGTTCCCTCTCACCGCCACTTCACTTGTCAAATAACGTCTTTCTTGTCAAAAATCATAGCAAAAACAGCATATTATCATTTTTCTATTTGTCGTTTTTGTTCGTGAATGTTTGTCTTTGTTGTCGTTTTTAACTCCCCATATAACTCCCTCGTGCTTTGGGGCTTTTGAGGGAGTAGATAAAGGGTTAATTTATTCCACGAAATAATGGGGGATAAAATGGCTGTCGTTGCCGGTGACGGCGGTGAAATCTTCCCGCAAGCCCATGCCGCATGCCACATCGCCCACCACCCAAGAACCGATGACCGGATACATCCCATCAAAATTCGGTAACTCAAATTTCTGCTGATAAATATAGCCTGCATTGGCGTAGAAATTTGAATGCTCACTGCCTTTGGCGGCAAACTCCAAGCCATTACTTTTTTCATAATAAAACACATTAGCACCTTCGCGGCCTAATAACGGTTTTTTCACCCAAATAGCATTGCGATCCGTAATGTCGTGTCGATTGAAATAGGTTGGCAATAAGTACGGGTGGGTCGGGTGTTTTTGCCACAGTTTAGCGAGCAGGGCTTTATTGCTCAGTAACAATTTCCATGCCGGTTCAAAAAATTGCGTTGCACTGTTTAACATATACGGTGCGTATTCTGTCGTCGTCATCCATTCTAACGGATACAATTTGAATAGCGTTTCAATGGGTTGGTTATTGAGATCGACAAATTGTTGCGTGTCGTTATCGTAGCCGATATCTTCAATGGTCAAGCGGTGAATATGCCAACCAGCGTTATAGGCTACATCCGCAATATAATCCAAATTGCCCCAATCTTCCCGTCCGGCATCTGCCATCGCAGCAAAATGGAAACCGGTTTTGCCACTTTGCTGTTGCAACACGGAAAAACGGGTAATCAATTCTTCGTGAATCCAGTTGAATTGGTCACGATTCGGTAAGCCTTCCACTTGTTCCAACCACTGCCATTGCACCACTGCCGCCTCCAGCAAAGAGGTCGGTGTATCGGCGTTATATTCAAACATTTTGAGATTGTCGCCGTCATAACCGAAATCAAAACGCCCATATAAGTGCGGTGCGTTTTCACGCCAAGATTGTTCGATCAGATTTTTTTGTAAATCGGTAAAGCGATAATGCTCGTAATCGCCTTGTTTCACTTCATCGGCGACAAAATCTATACACATGGCATGCAATTCGTTAGTGGCATCTTCAATTTTGTCGATTTCTGCCAACGTAAATTCGTAGGCAACATTGTCCGACCAATAATGCGAACCATCGGAAGACGGCAAATTGTAATAATCAAAGCCCACCTCAAGCAGCTGTTGCACCATGTCGGGACGGGTTGGAATACCGGTGATACGTTTCATGATTAACCACCGCCACTTTTACTGGTGTTACTGCTACTAAACCCACCGCGTGAAACAGGTTTGCTGTTCGCACTGCCGGTGCCGCCCTTAACCAACACCGGTTTCCCCACAGAATGGTTGCCTTGTGGTCGAATAATTTGCCCGGTTGGTGTCGAAACGGCGCGATTATTTGGATTGTAACTCGGCCCGAGAAAACCACTCATGGCTTTAGCGATCATATAACCTGCCGCCGCACCGGCAATGGCGCTGCCGATAGAAGGGCCTTCATCGCCGCTGGCGGTGGTGGTTGACGTGGCATTATTGTCGCCGGCAACCGTATTATTTTCGCTACTCGCCACACTGCCATTGTTATTTGCCACAGGGTTCGTGTTTGCGCTTTGAGATTTATCCTGTTCGCATAATTCCGGTCTAATCCAGTCCGCAATGCAATCGTCCAGACTGTTGTACACATCGCGTTGTACTTCATCTTCCGAGCAGCCGCCCAACAGCGCTACCACGGATAATGTCACTAAAATTTGATTTTTCTTTTTCATCATAAACGTTATACCGTTAAGTTGTCTTTTATTCTCTATAACAGGGAATGCTCATTTTATCAAAACCCGTTACTTCAAAAAGCAGAATAATAACACAGTGTTGTCGTTAACGATAAGAAGAGAGGAAAATTAAAAAGCCGGCTTGTGAGCTAGGAATTCGTTATATTTGATAGGTATAGGAGAATAATGTAGAGAAATGTGGTGGGTCGTATAGGATTCGAACCTATGACCAATGGATTAAGAGTCCACTGCTCTACCGGACTAAGCTAACGACCCGTTAGGATATACAGCTTTTCTAATGGCGAAGTGGTGGGTCGTGAAGGATTCGAACCTTCGACCAACGGATTAAAAGTCCGCTGCTCTACCGACTGAGCTAACGACCCATCTCGTGTGTTAGAACGGGGACTTATGATACTGATTTTATTTTAAAAATCAATAAAAAATTTATTTTTATTCGATTTTCTCGAACTTTATATGGTTTTTGGCTAAAAAGTGCCGCGATATGAGGGCATTGCGATTTCATTTCTTCTAACCCTCATTTCTCATTTTTATTTTCCGCCGTTGAGTTCTTCTAAACCGGTTTCTTCCTTTTGAGAAAGAATATCGGCTGCCCCTTCATTTAACGCTTCCGCGTGTTGTGTCGGACGAACAAACGGTTTTGGCGTCCAATATTTTTTAACCAATTCCGCTGAGAAACCATGTAATACTTCCTCATTTAAACGCTCTTGGTCTAATTGACGAATGGCTGTCACCACTTCATCTGCTTCAACTTGCGCAACCCCTAAACGTATTAGCGCTTCACGTCCTAAAAGTAAGGCAGATTCAAAAGTCTCACGAATTTGAAAATCAATATTAAGTTTCATTAAATTGACCGCACTTTGCCGATCGTAAGTTCTCGCCAGCACCGGCAATAACGGATATTCTTGCTTAATCTGCTCGACAATCAATTCGATACTATGGGTATCACTAATCCCCAAGATTAAACAAGAGGCTTTTTCTAGGCCACAGGCACGCAAAACATCTAAGCGGGAACCATCACCATAGTACACTTTAAAACCAAATTTTGCGGCAGAGCGAATACGATCAATATTCGCGTCAATCACGGTAACTTGGATGCCTCTTGCCAATAATGTTTGACACACAATTTGACTAAAGCGCCCGAATCCCAACACAACAACATTATTTTCGACACTTTCAATTAAATCGATACTATCTACCTGATCGTTATTGGTATTCACCGGCGTATTCGGTTTTGATAATCGGCGGAGCAATAACACAATTAGCGGTGAGAACAGCATAGAAATGATCACGGCTGCCGTAAAGGTGGCATTTAAGTCGGCAGATAACACGCCGGCAGTGGTGGCTGCGGAAAATAAAACAAAGGCAAATTCCCCACCGTGCGCCATGATCGTCATGCGGCCAATGGCTTCGTTATGATTTAATAATGTGAGGCGAGCCACGCCATACACACTGATTGCCTTACCTAAAATATAAAGAAAAACAATGCCAAGCAACCATAATGCATTATGCCAAACTAAAGCGAAATCTAATGACATCCCGACGCCCATAAAAAATAAGCCCAGTAATAATCCACGGAATGGTTCAATGTCCGCTTCTAATTGATGTCGGAAAGCGGATTCAGATAACATCACACCGGCGACAAATGCGCCCATCGCCATGGATAATCCGCTAATTTCCATAGCTAATGCCGCACCAAGCACCACTAATAATGCTGCGGCAGTCATCATTTCTCGAATATGCGCTTTAGAAATCATTCGGAAAATCGGATTCATCAGCCATTTACCGGCAGCGACTAAACCCAATACGGCAGCCAACGCGACGCCAATGCCTGCCCAGTTGGTAGAATGGGCGGAATTATTGCTTTCTGGTGAAAGAAAGGCGACAAATGCCAAGAGAGGAACGATGGAAAGATCTTCAAATAATAACGTAGAAACCACGCGTTGACCTTTTGGCGTAGAACTAATCCCCCGTTCTTCTAAAACTTGCATGACGATTGCGGTGGAAGAAAGTGTAAAACCCATTGCCGCAATAAAGGCAACAGGAAAACTCAGGTTTAACAGGTTAATTCCGATTAATGTTAACAATACACCGGAAACAGCGACTTGTAGCAACCCTCGTCCAAAAATCGCTTTACGCATTGCCCACAAGCGTTCAGGGTGCATTTCTAAACCGATGATAAATAGGAACATTACCACGCCTAGCTCGGCCATGTGAACAATATTGGAAGGATCTTGAAACAGCCCAAAACCGGATGGCCCGATTAAACAGCCGGCGACTAAATAACCGAGTACGCTTCCCAATCCAATACGTTTAAAAAGCGGTACGATTGTGACACTGGTGGCTAATAAAACGACCGTTTTGACGAGCTCAGGATTGGATAATTCAGTCATTGTAAAACCTTATGAAAAAAGAAAGAGAATGGGTAAGAGAGTGCTATTAATTATACATGATGCTTGCTATAATTTTTAGGTATTTATCACATAAATCAAGAGGAAAAAAACAATGAAAAATACACTAAAACTGACTGCAGTTGCTGCAATGTCAGCCTTTGTATTAGTGGGTTGTGCACAAAATACGTCAAAAGGAGATGCGCAATTACAGCAACAAGCTGTATTAGGAATTAACTGGATGCAAGAATCCGGTGAATATAATGCGTTGGCTTATCAAGCATTTAACACCGCTAAAGTCGCCTTTGATCAGGCAAAAGTGAAAAAAGGCAAGAAAAAAGCCGTTGTCGTGGATTTAGATGAAACCATGATTGATAACAGCGCATATGCCGGTTGGCAAGTTAAAAACAACAAACCGTTTGATGGTAAAGATTGGACACGCTGGGTTGATGCCAGAGAATCTGGTGCCATTGCGGGTGCGGTGGAATTTAACAATTACGTGAATGCACACAAAGGTAAAATGTTCTATGTGTCTAATCGCAAAGATAAAAATGAAAAAGCCGGCACTATTGACGACATGAAACGTTTGGGCTTTACTGGTGTTGATGAATCTTCTCTTTACCTCAAAAAAGATAAGTCTGCTAAATCTGCCCGTTTTGCTGAAATTGAAAGCCAAGGTTATGAAATTGTACTGTATGTCGGTGATAACTTAGACGACTTCGGTGACGAGACACATGGCAAACTAAATGCAGAACGTCGTGATTTTGTGGCGAAAAACCAAGCGAAATTTGGTAAAAGCTACATTGTGCTTCCTAACCCGAACTACGGTGGTTGGGAAGGTGGTTTAGCCAAAGATTATTTCAAAGGCGATTCCCAAAGCAAAGTGAAAACCCGTTTAGACGCAATTAAAGCGTGGAGCGGTAAATAATTTCTTTGTGGAAAAACGTTGATAAAAATCACCGCACTTGATGTGAATCTCAAGTGCGGTGATTTTTTATCGTATTTTTTAGGGGAGAACGTTACGGAGAACACCACATAAAATGGAAACGGAGAAAAGGCGAATGGCATTTTCTCCGTTTTGCATTGTTGTAATATTGTGCAATTAGGTCAGATTAATTGCAAATTATTTTACGCGAGAAACGTATTCGCCGGAACGGGTATCCACGCGAATCACTTCACCGATTTGTACGAATAATGGCACTTTCACCACTGCACCGGTGCTTAAGGTTGCCGGTTTACCGCCGGTACCTGCGGTGTCGCCTTTAAGACCTGGGTCGGTGTCAACGATTTCTAATTCAACAAAGTTTGGCGGAGTTACTGTGATTGGTGCGCCATTCCATAAGGTAACGATACAATCTGCTTGGTCTAATAACCATTTCTCTGCATCGCCTACCGCTTTTGCATCTGCAGAATATTGTTCAAATGTTTCCGGGTGCATGAAATACCAGAACGCATCGTCTTTATAAGAATAAGTTAAGTTTAAATCCATTACATCAGCAGCTTCAACAGAAGTACCGGATTTGAAGTTTACGTCCAATACTTTGCCGGAAATTAATTTACGAATACGGGTGCGGGTGAACGCTTGACCTTTGCCGGGTTTAACGAATTCATTTTCAACGATCACGCAAGGCTCACCGTCTTGCATAAATTTTAGACCTGGTTTGAAATCACTGGTAGTATATGTAGCCATATTATCCTCAAAAAAGATTGTTTTTTAAAAGTGGCTATTCTACATCAAAACATCCCGATTAGAGAAGAACAAAGTTGGTTAACCCATTTGGCAAATGGCATTTCTGACCCGAAAATGTTATTACAACACCTCGAACTCCCTCTCGAATCCTTCAAACACGACATAGAAGCGCGCAAATTATTTGCCATGCGCGTGCCACTGCCTTTTGTAGAAAAAATGGAAAAGGGCAATCCAAAGGATCCGTTGTTTTTACAAGTCATGTCTTCTGCGGATGAGTTTTTACAAGCCGAAGGATTTAGTAAAGATCCCTTGGAAGAACAAGAGGATAAAAACGTCGTCCCCAATATTTTGCATAAATACCATAATCGCTTGTTATTTATGGTAAAAGGCGGTTGCGCAGTAAATTGTCGCTATTGTTTCCGCCGTCATTTTCCTTATGAAGACAACAAAGGCACCAAGCAAAATTGGCAAAAAGCATTGCAATATATTGCGGAACGCCCTGAAATTGAAGAAGTGATTTTTTCCGGCGGCGATCCGTTGATGGCAAAAGATCACGAGCTCGAGTGGCTGATAAAACACTTAGAAAACATACCGCACTTAAAACGCCTCCGTATTCATTCCCGTCTGCCGGTCGTTATTCCGCAACGGATAACCGATGCGTTTTGTCGCCTTTTAGCGCAAACCCGGTTGCAAAAAATTTTGGTCACCCATGTCAATCATGCCAATGAAATTGATGCGGATTTTGCCCATGCCATGGCAAAATTAAAGGATTGCGGCGTCGTTTTATTAAACCAATCGGTTTTACTCAAAAATGTGAATGATGACGCACAAATTCTGAAAACATTGAGTGACCGCTTATTTTCAGTGGGCATTTTGCCTTATTATTTGCATTTGTTAGATAAAGTCGAAGGCGCAACGCATTTTTATCTTAATGACGCCCAAGCCCTGAAAATTTATAAAGAGCTACAACGCATTAGCTCCGGCTATTTGGTGCCGAAACTTGCCCGTGAAATCGGTGGAGAACCGAATAAAACTTTATATTCGTCTTGAGAAGACGGTATCAAAAAAGGAAAAGATGCTTTAAAATAGGCAAGATTTTTTATGGATAAATTATGACGTAACAGATTCGGTTAGGTGGTTTTTCATAAGATGAAAAACACGCTCAAAAATAACCGCACTTTACGGGTTATTGTATTATTTAATTAGAGGTATATCGTGGATTCTGAACAAAGAAACCTTGGAAATCAAAATAATTTAGCCGATTCGGCTCAAAATGAATTAGATTTAGGATTAAACAAAATGGAACCTATTACACCGAAGAAAGCCATCGGCAACGAGCCATCTTTACTGGAAAGAGCAAAAACACTTTTTAATAAAAAGCCTCAAACCGCAGTAGAACGTAAAGAACCCACATTACGGGATTTTTCCACTGCACCGAATACGAGTGAGGAAGCCTTTGTTCCCTCAACTGCACCGGAAGAACATCATGTGGCGGCAGATCCGATAGTGGCCGAAGAGGTGTTATCTGCTACAACCGAATCCTCGGTGACCGAAGAAAATAGTGTCAAAGCAACGGCTTCTCAAGCGGCTTCTGCGCCTAAAGCAACATTAGCTTCACCTGAAAATTGGAAGATTTTAAGCATATTGCCACAAAAACATCGTCGTATTTTTGTTGCACTTTGCATATTGTTGCTTCTGCTTCTTTTTATCCTTTTAATGAAGCCAAGTTCTGAAACCGTGCAATCTTTCGAACAACAAAATAGCAATAATATTCCCATTCAGTTCCAGCAGTTAGATCAAACGCAGGAAAATGAAGCCACCGTGTTAGATGCACAGACCGCCTCATCGCCAAGTTCATTAGAAATTACCCAGCCGAATATTACAACAAATACAAACAGTGAGGCAGCGGTTGCGGAGAACAAAGGTGTTGAAACCAATACGCCAAAAGCGGAAACCCCTGTGCGTACTGAGGCAGTTAAACCTCATGCGGCTCAACATGTAGCGAAAAAGGTTGAAACGGAAAGTGTTCGCGAAGAAAAAGCACCGGCTAAGCCGCAACCAGTTGTTCAAAATAAACCGCAAGTCAAACCACAGGCACCGAAACGTGTTATTGAAGTTATCGAGGCTAAATCGGCAGTGCGTCCGTCAGCTGCAACAGCGGTTACCGGCAAGAATCTTGTTGTGCCTCAAGGCGTATCACTCATGCAGGTGTTCCGTGATAACAATTTACAAATTGCCGATGTTAATGCCATGACGAAAGCAAGCGGGGCAGGCAATGTGCTCAGTAGCTTCAAACCTGGCGATCAAGTTCAGGTATTACTGAATGCGCAAGGTCGTGTGACGGAGTTACGTTTATCCAATGGCGGACATTTTATTCGACAGGCAGACGGTAGCTATACTTTTAAGAAATAGATCCATAAAACTTGATAGGCATAGTCATGGCATTATGCCTATCTGCTTTTTAAAAGGAGAAGATCATGCTAAAAGCGGGCTTGATGTTATTGACTATTTGGGGATTAATCGGATGCGCAACAAAACCGGTAGTTGCCACGAAAACAGATAAAAAAACGACGCCAACGGCATTACAAAAATCGACTCAAAAGGGAACGGCAGTAGAGTATTTATGTAAAGATAATAAAGTCGTTCGTGTGACTAAACATTCCCGAAAGAATAAAAAAGGCACTCAAACATCAATTGCTGTGACATTTGATGGTGTGACGCAAAAACTTACGCCAAGTATCGCTGAGAACGGCAGAAATTATTCCAATATTCATTGGGTTTGGCTGGAACGTAAAGAGGCTAATACACTTAAGACTAGCCTTGGGGAAGTGCTGGCGGAACAGTGCGTGCCTCGCTGATTATCTTATTATCGCCAGCGCAATTTGCATTTTATTCTAAGGTTCCACAAAAACGGTAACCTTCACCATGGATGGTGGCGATAATTTCCGGTGTGTCGTGATGATCCTCGAAATGCTTACGAATACGGCGAATCGTGACATCGACAGTCCGATCTTGCGGTTTGAGTTCACGACCGGTCATTTTTTTCAATAACTCTTCACGGGTCTGAATTTTGCCCGGATTTTCGCAGAAATGTAACATGGCACGAAATTCACTGCGAGGCAGTTTACGTTCTTCACCTTCCGGTGTAATCAAGGTACGACTGTTTAAATCCAACGTCCAACCGTTAAATTTATACTGTTCAACATGATGCGCACGTTGATTTTCTTGCATGGTGCGCTGCAATAGATTACGCGCACGAATGGTAAGTTCACGCGGATTGAATGGCTTAGTGATGTAATCATCAGCACCGATTTCTAATCCGAGAATTTTATCCACTTCATTATCACGCCCCGTTAAAAACATTAAGGCAATATCGGCATTTTCACGTAATTCACGCGCCAACATTAATCCGTTTTTCCCTGGCAGATTAATATCCATAATCACCAAATGAATGATTTCCGTTTCTAAAATTTGGTGCATCTGAAGCCCATCAGAGGCTTCAAAAACATCATACCCTTCCGCTTGAAAAATGCTTTTTAATGTATTTCGGGTAATCGTTTCGTCTTCAACAATTAAAATTTGTGGTGTTTGCATGGGCAAATCCTTTATTTGCCTAATGAGAGTTTTATCATGAGGCGATGAAAAATAAATCCAATTTTATTTTATAGTTGCAACATTATCGTAACAATGAAAAATACAACATAATGAGTATTAGCGTTTAATTCTATGATCTACGTCATGAAATTGGCAAGGCTTAATCGGCTTTCGACTAAAATAAAAAATCCTCCGACAGCCTGAATACCCTCGGAGGATAAAGTGAGCATTCGCTCAATATTTACACACAAAATAATAATGATTTTTTAACGTTTCTTTTTCCCGCCTTGGCGTGCTTTGAAACGAGGATTTTCTTTACAAATCACATACACCACGCCATGACGACGCACAACTTTACAACCAGGATGACGTGTTTTAGCGGTTTTTAATGAAGATAATACTTGCATTTTAGCGTCCTTATTTTGATTTTAATGAACCGAATTTGCCGTAACGACTAGCAAATTCGCTAGCACGGCCTTCGCTGGCAATTTGTCTTGTTTTACCGGTGTAAAATGGATGTGAGGCGGAGGACGTATCGCACATAAACACCGGATATTCGTTACCGTCTTCCCATTTCATGGTCGAGGTGGTACGTGCACAAGAACGAATTAAAAAGCCTTGTTTGGCGTTGGAGTCATAAAAAAGCACAGTGCGATAATTTTCAGGATGGATACCTTTTTTCATTTGCTTAAAACCTTATTTTTTAGTGAAAAATAACAATGCGCGCTATCCTACATCAAAATATTTTTTCATGCAAACTTATTTTAAATAAAAAAATAAGAGGCAAAAATTGTGATGGTAAGTGACAAGATAGATGAAATCTGCGCTTTTCATCATCTGTTTTTACTTACTTAATTTTTGTCAAAAAATGAAAGAATTCCTGACCGCACTTAGTAACAACGAAATTCGGGCGGTTGATATTCAGCAATAAATCGTTCAATTTCTGCGAAATTCTCGCTAAATAACAGTTTTTTGAATGCGTCTTCAGATAGAAAACCGGTTTCGACCATGCGCTGATAGAGGGCTTTTAAGGGATCATAGAAGCTATTTTTATTGAATAAAATGCAAGGATGAGGATTTTTTCCGATTCTTGCCCAAGAATAAACTTCCGCGATTTCTTCCAATGTACCAGCGCCACCGGGTAAGGCGATGCAGGCATCGGCTAATTTGAGCATATTGGCTTTTCTTTCAGCCATAGAATCCACCACCATAAGCTCCGTACAACCGGTGTGTATCGGCTCTCGAGCCTGTAAAAAGGCGGGCATAATGCCGATGACTTTGCCACCATGGGCTAATACCGTATCGGCCAACAATCCCATCAAACCGATTTTCCCACCACCATAAACCAAGGTGTGTTGTTTTTGTGCAATCCATTGTCCCATGGCAATCGTTGCTTGTTGGTATTCGGGCTGATTACCTAAACTTGCGCCGCAATAAACTGTAATGTGCATTTTTTCATCCTATTTTTTGCTTGATGTCGATCCTGACAATCTATTTTACCGTTTGTAGTAATTGATTTTAGAGAGAATATTTTACAACAAAATCCTTGTTGTAATGCTAGAATGAACCCCATTTTTTATTTAGGGTAACGTGCGATTTTATGATGAAAAAACTGTTTATTTTCTTAGTCTGTTGCTTGACTGCCATGGCCGCACAAGCAGATTTGTTTAATAATAAGACTAAATTCTTACCGGTGGATCAGGCTTTCCAGCTGGATGTGCAACGGTCTAACACTGGCGTTTCGATGCAGTGGCAAATTGCGGAAAATTACTATTTATATCAAGATAAATTGGCATTTTCAGTGAATGGCAAGCCTGTTGAAAATGCACCGCAATTTCTTTCTTCTGCAGAACAATATGAAGATCCTTACTTTGGATTAGTCACTATTTTCAAACATGACCTTAATCTGACGTTGCCGTTAAAAGATCCTCAACCACAGGATCTGCTGGAAGTCACCTATCAAGGTTGTGCGAAGGGGTTTTGCTATCCGCCGGAAACCAAACAATTCCACATCGGTGATCTTTTATCAAACGTTTCTGCCGGTCATGAGGCGCAAAATGGTGCAGAGACGCATCAGACATCACAAAGTGCGGTGGAAAATGCCAACGTTTTTTCATCACAACAAAATCAACTGGCAGAGAGTCTGTCGCAAAGTAAATACGCCATGTTGTGGTTTTTTGTCTTAGGTATCGGATTGGCCTTTACGCCTTGCGTACTACCGATGTTGCCGTTGCTTTCTGCCATTGTCATCGGCGGTCGGAAAGAAGAGACCGGCAACTGGCGCGCACTTGCGCTTAGTTTTGTGTATGTGCAAGGCATGGCACTAACCTATACCTTGCTTGGCTTAGTGGTCGTGCTGATTGGCCTGCCGTTCCAAATTGCCCTGCAAAGCCCTTATGTTCTGATTGGGCTTTCCGTCGTCTTTGTATTGCTGGCGTTGTCCATGTTTGGCGTATTCACATTACAGCTGCCTTCGTCTTTGCAAACGAAACTGACGCAATTTAGCCAACAACAGAAAAGCGGCGCCTTTTTCGGGGTGTTTGTCATGGGGGCGATTGCCGGTTTAGTAGCGTCTCCTTGCACCTCCGCGCCCTTATCCGGTGCATTGCTTTATGTGGCGCAATCCGGTGATTTTGTTATCGGTGCATTGACCCTTTATTTATTGGCGTTAGGCATGGGCTTGCCGCTCATATTAATTACCGTATTCGGCAATAAAATCTTACCGAAATCCGGGGCTTGGATGGAAAACGTGAAAACCGCCTTTGGTTTTGTCATGTTGGCGTTACCGATTTTCCTGATTTCGCGCATTATTCCAAGCATGTGGGAACCGCGTTTATGGGCATTACTTGGCGTGAGTTTCTTCATTTGGTTGGCCACACAGATGCGTTCAAACGGTATTGGTTTATTCTTCCGTATTGTGTTCTTTGTTGCCGCCATGGTTTCGGCACAACCGTTACAAAATTGGGTGTGGCAAGAGAATGCGGCGACCTCACAAGCCGCGAATACACAAAGTGCGGTCCAAAATTCGCTCGTTTTTCAACAAATTTCAAATTATGACGAATTGCAAGCGGTGCTAAAACAGCACCCGAATAAAATTGCCATGTTGGATTTATATGCCGATTGGTGCGTTGCCTGTAAGGAATTTGAACATAAAACCTTTGCGGATCCGCAAGTACAAACCGCATTGAGTGACGTTTTGTTATTAAGAGTGGATATGACAAATAACAGTGAATCTAACCGCACTTTAATGAAGACGCTTGCGGTAACAGGCTTGCCTACGATTATTTTCTTTAATCAACAAGGTGAAGAAATTCAAGCACAACGGATTACCGGTTTTTTACCTGCAGAAGCCTTTATGGCAACGTTAAACGCTGCGAAAAGCACAAATTATTAACGAATTGGAAATAATCCTTTTCTGCTTGAAGTATTTTTTTTCTTTTTTGTTGTGTTAGCATACGCCACCTCACTAACACAATCCAATTTAATTTATAGAAGGAAAATTTATGTTTTTAGACAAATATCGTCATTATGTTTTAGGTTTATTACGCATCGTTTTGGGCTATGCTTTTGTTTTACACGGTACTGCGAAATTTTGGGAATTCCCGATCTCCATGACCGGTGGAAACGGTTCTGTAGAACTTGCCTCGTTAATGGGCGTGGGTGGCGTGATTGAATTGGTCTTTGGTATTTTATTTACACTCGGCTTATTGACCCGCCTTTCAGCCTTTATTTTGAGTGGTCAAATGGCCGTGGCGTATTTCATGCTCCATGCGCCGAAAGGTGTGCTTTTCCCGCTAATGAATGGCGGTGAAGCAGCGGTATTATATTGTTTTATCTTCTTCTATTTTGTTTTTGCCGGTGCGGGCGCTTTCGCATTAGACAATAAAACAGCGAAAAAATAAGATGTTGATAAATAACAATCCGCACGTTTTAGGTGCGGATTGTTATTAACCTCGATGCGTCATTCATGATTTCGTACGTAGCGTGCAACTTGTTGCACGAATGATTAACCTCGATGCGTAATTCACGATTTCGTACGTAGCGTGCAACTTGTTGCACGAATGATTAACCTCGATACGTAATTCACGATTTCGTACGTAGCGTGCAACTTGTTGCACGAATGATTAACCCCGATGCGTAATTTATGATTTCATGCGTAGCGTGCATCTTGATGCACGACCAAATCACGCACGGAACGTTATTTAAGCCTTTCGTGCATTCACGATTTCGTGCAACAAGTTGCACGCTACGATTCCAAAAAATGACCGCACTTTATGCTAAACAAAAAGCCCCGGATGGCTATTCGGGGCTTTTTCTTCTGGAAAACATTATTGATGATAATGCGACAAGAATCGCGCAAATTTGCCTAAGGCTTCTTCAATTTGATAAACATACGGCAATGTTACAATGCGGAAGTGATCCGGTGAATGCCAGTTAAAACCACGACCATGCACCAACAAGACTTTTTCCTGTGCCAATAAATCAAACACCATTTTTTCATCGTCATACATATTGAATTTTTTGATATCGATTTTCGGGAACATATACAACGCCCCCATCGGCTTCGTACAACTAATTCCCGGGATTTGGTTGAGCAATTCATAGGCTTTATTACGTTGTTCTAACAAGCGTCCGCCCGGCAAAATGAATTCGTTAATGCTTTGATAGCCACCAAGTGCGGTCTGAATCGCATGTTGCATTGGCACGTTGGCACACAAACGCATGGACGCCAACATATCCAAACCTTCGATGTAACCTTTGGCGTGTTTTTTTGGCCCATTTAAAATCATCCAACCTTGGCGGAAACCGGCAACACGATAGGCTTTAGATAAACCGTTAAACGTGACCGTTAATAAATCAGGCGCTAACGCGGCGATATGGTGGTGTACCGCACCATCGTATAAAATTTTATCGTAAATCTCGTCGGCAAAAATGATTAAATTATTCTGACGTGCCACTTCAACGATGTCTAACAGCAATTCTTTGCTGTAAACCGCACCCGTCGGGTTATTCGGATTAATAATCACAATGGCTTTCGTGCGTGACGTGACTTTGCTTTTAATGTCTTCTACATCCGGGAACCAATCTGCCTGTTCATCACACAAATAATGTACCGCTTTACCGCCCGCCAACGTTGCCGCGGCAGTCCATAATGGGTAATCCGGCATAGGAATTAACACTTCATCACCATCATTCAACAGTGCTTGCATCGCCATTGTAATCAACTCTGACACCCCGTTTCCGATGTAAACATCATTCACTGTAACGCTACGAATATCTTTCGATTGATAATATTGCACAATGGCTTTGCGAGCAGAATAAAGCCCTTTGGAATCACAATAACCTTGGGCAGAAGGAAGATTGCGCAAGACATCAACGAGAATTTCATCCGGCGCTTCAAAACCAAAAGGCGCGGGGTTACCGATATTCAGTTTTAAAATTTTATGCCCTTCTTCTTCAAGACGTAGTGCCTCTTTGTGCACGGGTCCGCGAATATCGTAACAAACGTGCTCTAATTTATCTGATTTGGGAAAGCGTTCCATAGTTTTGACCTTGAGTAATTAAGAAATGAAATATTTTGTGAAAAATTCCCGTAAAGTGCGGTAGAATTGCGGTTCATTTTTAACTTATTTTCCCGTTAAAGACAATGCTTTTTCAAAATGGATAGTTTGCAATCAATTAAAACGCAATTAATCAGTCAAATTAATGCATTACAATTAAATCAACCTCAGCACATTGCGGTTTGTTCAGCACAAGCCGAATGCGATGTTGATTTATTAGGTTGGCTAAAAGCACAACCGCACTATCCGCAATTCTATTTTCAATTACAGCAAACAACACAATGCTTTGCCACGCTTGGCGCCATTCGTACATTTCAACAATTAGACGCGGCGCAAGATTTCGTGAATCAACACAATTTACCTCTTTTCGGCGGCATTCAATTTTACGGGCAAACCACTTTTTTTCTGCCACAGTTGGTGTTAGAACAGCGCGACAATCAGATTCAAGTCACCGTTTTTATTGACCAAGATAATCTTATTCACAATAAAGACAAGGCGTTGCAGGTTTTAAAAACATTTGAAAAAACGACCGCACTTTTACCGCTTCAAACTCAAGCGGATTTGATTGAGCAGCAAGCGAATCCGACGCAATGGGCAAATTGGGTAGAAAAGGCTCTGGCACAAATTCATGAAAAAGCGGTCACCAAATTGGTGTTAGCCAATAAAAGCACCTTTGCCCTCAATCAACCGCTCAATGCCAAGGATTTTTTAGCGCAAAGTGAAATTTACAATAAAGGCTGCTACCACTTTCTTTTCGCGCAAGATGACAAAACCAGTTTCCTTGGATCTTCGCCGGAACGGTTGTATGCACGTCATGAGCGTCATTTAAAAACAGAGGCTCTCGCAGGCACCGCGCCCATGAGCGAAGACCATGAAAGCAATCGCAAACAAGCCGATTGGTTACTGAACGACAAGAAAAACATTCATGAAAACCAATTGGTGGCGGATGGGATTTACGCCAATTTAGCCCCTTTCACTCAACACATTGAAGTAGGCAACCTCGGCATCAAACAGCTGCGTCAAGTACAACATTTACGCCGAGAAATCACCGTACTTTTAACCGATAACTGTACCGACTTAAACTGTTTGCAAGCCATCCATCCGACGGCCGCGGTTGCCGGTTTGCCACAACAAAAAGCGAAAGCCTTGTTACAGCAAATTGAACATTACGATCGCAGTTGGTATGCGGGCACATTAGGCTTTTTAAATCAACAACAAGCGGAGTTTTGTGTGGCGATTCGTTCGGCCTTTGTTGAAGCAGACAAAATTCATGTGTTTGCCGGCGCCGGTATTGTTGAGGGCTCAGTTCCCTTGCTAGAATGGCAAGAAATCGAGCGCAAAGCCGCGGGATTAATCTCATTATTAAAAATAACGAAATCTGAAAACGGAGAGCAAAAATGTCAGTAAGCGTCTTTAATCGTTGTTGGTCGAAAGTGATCTTGGAAACCCTTGTGCGTCAAGGCGTAACCCACTTTTGTATCGCGCCTGGTTCGCGTTCGACCCCACTGACATTAGAAGCCGTACGTTTACAAAATGCCAATCGTGCCCTTTGCCATACACATTTTGATGAACGCGGTTTAGGTTTCTTTGCTCTTGGCATCGCAAAATCCACCAAAAAACCCGTTGCCGTTATTGTCACTTCCGGCACCGCTGCCGCCAATTTATATCCGGCAATCATTGAAGCCCGTCAAAGTCACGTCAATCTGATCGTACTCACTGCGGATCGCCCACCGGAACTCTTAGAGTGCGGTGCGAATCAGGCAATTTTGCAAGAAAATATGTTTGCCGATTATCCGCTTGCCAATTTGAATCTTCCGCGCCCAAGCCAAGATTATGCAGCAAGCTGGTTGATTTCAAAAATTGAACACGCCTGCCATAAACAAGCGGAAGAAGCTGGTGTAATTCACATCAATGTGCCTTTCGCCGAGCCGTTATATGATGCCAACACAGAAGAAATTGATGTTCATCCTTGGTTAGCGCCCGTTCAACGTTGGTTAAGCCAAAATAAAAGTTGGACAACCTACCCTGCGCCACATCAAGAAGTCTTAATTCACGAACACTGGGATCAGTGGCGTACCAAACTCGGAATTATTGTGGCGGGCAGAATGCCGGCAGAACAAGCCATGGGCATTGCTTCTTGGGCAAATACGATGGGCTGGGTGTTGCTGACCGATATTCAATCCGGCGTGGAAGCCAGTTTGCCTTATGCGGATATTTGGCTTGCGAATCAAACGGTAAAACAAAAAATGTTACAGGCAGATATTGTCATTCAGCTTGGCAACCGTTTTATTAGCAAACGCATTAACCAGTTTTTAGCTGAATTTAAAAACGAATATTGGATTGTGGATGAAAACCCACAAGCGGTGGATCCTTACCATCATTCCCACACCCGTTTTGTTGCCAAAATTCATCATTGGTTACGCGCCCATCCACCGTTAAGACAAAAACCGTGGTTACTGGAAGCCTTGGCGTTATCCAAATTCTGTGCCACCTTTATTGAGCAGCAAGTGGGTGGCAATTTAAACGAAGCTTCGTTAGCCCACCACATCGAACGTTTATTACCGAACAACGGCATCCTTTTCCTCGGTAACAGCTTATTTGTGCGTTTAGTGGATGCGCTCACCAAATTGCCGGAAGGCTACCCGATTCATACTAATCGTGGCGCAAGCGGTATTGACGGTTTACTTGCTACTGTTGCCGGCATTGGTATTGGTTCTAATCAACCGGTCGTCGCCTTAGTGGGCGATACCTCTGCGCTTTATGATTTAAACTCGTTGGCATTGTTCAAAAAACTTACCCAACCGACTATTTTGTTTATTATCAATAACAACGGCGGCGCAATTTTTGATATGTTGCCGGTGGATGCTGAAGTGAAAGATAAGTTCTATCGTATGCCACACCACACTGAGTTTTCCCAAGTGGCGTCCATGTTCGATTTAAAATATGCCCGTCCTTACACCTGGGCGGATTTAAGCTCCGTGCTAAAACAAGCCTATTCACGTCGCGAAGCCACTATCATCGAAATTAAAGTTGCGCCGAATGACGGCAGCACCATTTACAAACGCCTCATCGACCAAATCAGCTATGCGGTTGTCGGTGAATAAACGGAAAGATCAAAAGCAAACTATCTTACGTTAGTTTGCTTTTTTCATGTGATGAAACCTTATCTCATTTTTTTACACGGCTTACTCGGCACCCAAGCCGACTGGCAAAAACTCACAGAAAATCTACCGCACTTTCACTGCGTTGTCTTGGATTTGCCTTTCCACGGTAGCGCAAAAAATCACTCTGTACAGGATTTTGATGACACCTGCGCTTACATAGCACAACACATCCAAAGTGCGGTAGGAAATCGCCCGTATTTTTTAGTGGGCTACTCCCTCGGTGGCAGAATCGCGCTGTATTACGCCCTTTGCAGTCAACAGGACAAATACAACCTACAAGGGCTGATTATTGAAGGCGGCAATCTTGGATTGACGAATGAGGCAGACAAAAAAGTGCGGTGGGAAAATGATGTGTTTTGGGCACAACGTTTTCGCCATGAAAACGCGACTTCCGTACTGAATGATTGGTATCAACAACCCGTCTTCGCCCATTTAACGGAAGACCAACGCAAGGCGTTGATCGAAAAACGCCAAACCAACTGTGGTGACAATATTGCCAAAATGTTGTTAGCGACCTCTCTTGCTAAACAGCCGGATTTACGTCCTTACCTCAAAAACAGCCCTTATCCGATCTATTATTTCTGCGGCGAACGAGATCATAAATTTAAGCAAATGGCGTTAGAAAATCAGCTGAACCTGACACTGATTCCACAGACAGGACATAATGCGCATCAAGAAAATCCAATGGCATTTGCCGAGCAATTAAATGCGTTATTACAGGATAAATTCGTTGCTTTTTCGCCACGCAATGGCTAAAATCTGCACTCCTTTGTCGTCGCTGAATTAGAGATCGGCGAACGATGTATCATTAACCACTTCATATTAGGAGTTATTATGTCTCTAAGTACTGAACAAAAAGCAAAAATCGTTGCTGAATTTGGTCGCGATGGTAAAGACACCGGTTCTTCCGAAGTTCAAATCGCTTTATTAACCGCACAAATCAACCACTTACAAGCACACTTTGCTGAACACAAAAAAGACCACCACGGTCGCCGCGGTTTATTACGCATGGTTTCCCGTCGTCGTAAACTTTTAGATTACTTAAAACGTACTAATCTTGAACTTTACAGCAGCTTAATCGCTCGTTTAGGTTTACGTCGCTAATCTACGTATTAAATAACTGAATAAGTGATATCAAAAGCTGATTTCTCTTCGTGGGAAGTCAGCTTTTTTATTGTGCATGGTTCATGTTGCCGCCGGTGGAGCATTTTCAGTGCGTAGCGTGCATCTTGATGCCACGACCAAACCACGCACGGAACGTTATTTAACTATTTTGGGTATTCAAGATTTCGTGTGTAGCGTGCATCTTGATGCACGACCAAACCACGCTGGAACGTTATTTAAGCCTTTCGGGCATTCAAGATTTCGTGCGTAGCGTGCATCTTGATGCACGACCAAACCACGCACGGAACGTTATTTAAGCCTTTCGTGCATTCATGATTTCGTGTGTAGCGTGTATCTTGATGCACGACGAAACTACGCACGGAACGTTATTTAATTCTTTCGGGCATTCACGATTTCGTGCAACAAGTTGCACGCTACGATTCTAAATAAGTTATGTTAAAAGCTGATTTCTCTTCGTGGGACGTCAGCTTTTTTATTGTGCATGGTTCATGTTGCCGCCGGTGGAGCATTTTCAGTGCGTAGCGTGCATCTTGATGCACGACGAAACGACGCACGGAAGGTTATTTGCTCTTTCTAGCATTCATGATTTCGTGCAACAAGTTGCACGCTACGATTCTAAATAAGTTATGTCAAAAGCTGATTTCTCTTCGTGGGAAGTCTGCTTTTTTATTGTGCATGGTTCATGTTGCCACCGTGCGGAGCATTTTCAGATTCAGAAAACTTCCGCTATAATGACCGCACTTTTTAACCTCAATAAAGGAATTTCTCATGCAAAATCCAAAAGATGATGTTTTATATGCACCGGTTGAGTGGGTGGATCACAGTGCGGGTTACACCGACATTCGTTATCACAAATCCACTGACGGCATTGCCAAAATCACCATTAATCGTCCTGAAGTGCGCAACGCGTTTCGTCCGCAAACCGTGAAAGAAATGATCACCGCGTTTGCTGATGCCCGTTTTGATGAAAAAATCGGTGTCATCGTGTTGACCGGTGAAGGCGAAAAGGCCTTCTGTTCCGGTGGTGACCAAAAAGTACGCGGCGATTACGGCGGCTACAAAGACGACAGCGGTGTACATCATCTTAACGTCTTGGATTTCCAACGGGATATTCGTAGCTGCCCGAAACCGGTCGTGGCGATGGTGGCAGGTTACGCCATTGGCGGCGGTCATGTATTGCATATGTTATGCGATCTCACCATTTCCGCAGACAACGCGATTTATGGTCAAACCGGTCCGAAAGTGGGTTCCTTTGATGGCGGCTGGGGCGCAAGCTACATGGCGCGTATTGTCGGTCAGAAAAAAGCGCGTGAAATTTGGTTCTTATGCCGTCAATATAATGCCCAAGAAGCCTTAGAGATGGGCTTGGTGAACACGGTAGTGCCTTATGCGGATTTAGAAAAAGAAACCGTGCGTTGGTGTCGCGAAATGCTCCGCAACAGCCCGATTGCTTTACGTTGCCTGAAAGCGGCACTCAATGCGGACTGCGATGGACAAGCCGGTCTTCAAGAACTTGCCGGTAATGCCACCATGTTGTTCTACATGACGGAAGAAGGACAAGAAGGTCGTAACGCATTTAATGAAAAACGTGCGCCTGATTTTAGTAAGTTCAAGCGTAATCCATAGTAAACGCGCTTTCTTAACATAGACTGTTAATTTATCTAAAAAAACGACCGCACTTTAGGTGCGGTCTTCTTTTTTATTTTCTAAACTCACGTTTCTCTTTAAAAGTGCGGTGAGATTTTTCTTTAAATTTACGATCGCCTTTGAAACCTTTTTCTTCAAAACGTCCGCCACGGCGTTTTCCGCCAAAATTATCACCGCCACGGTCGCCTTTGGCTTCGCCGATAAAAGACATACGCATTTGTTTATTTAACACACGCGTTTTCGCAAATTGTTGTAACAATTCTTTCGGCATACCTTGTGGCAATTCAATGGTGGAATAATCATCATACAACTTGATGTGACCGATGTAGCGACTATTAATATCACCTTCATTCGCAATAGCACCAACAATATGGCGAACTTCCACGCCATCTCCTCGACCCACTTCAATACGATATAAATCCATTGGTTGCGAATTACCGTACCCTTTATGTTCGCCACGACGTTCTGCCGAACGCGGATTCTCACGACGGTCACCACGCTCATTACGATCACGACGTGCTTTTTTATCCACCACCGGATCCGGCGGAAGAATCAGTTTTTGCTTGCCTTGTAGCAACATCATCATAGCGGCGGCAATGTCTTCTTGTGATTGGTCGGCAGTAAACATATCTTCCAACAATTCACGGTAAAGCTCTAAATCATGATGTTCCAATTGTGTGGTAATTTTATCTTTGAATTTTTTACGACGACAGGCTTGTAAGACTTCATGATTCGGCAATTCCACCTCTTCAATATTTTTCTTGATAAGGTGCTCAACATTGCGCAACAAACGGCGTTCACGCGGTTCAACGAACAATAACGCACGACCGGAACGTCCTGCACGACCGGTACGACCGATACGATGCACATAGGATTCTGCATCAAGCGGAATGTCGTAGTTCACCACAAGGCTAATACGTTCAATATCGATACCACGCGCCGCCACGTCTGTCGCCACAACGATGTCTAAGCTACCACTACGCAAACGATCTAAGGTTTGTTCACGTAATTGTTGTGTCATATCGCCATTCAATGCCGCCGCACGGAAACCGTGTTTTTCTAATAATTCGGTCACGTCTAACGTGCCGGTTTTGGTACGGGTGAAAATAATCGCTGCATCAAAATCTTCCACTTCCAAGAAACGCAACAAGGCATCATTTTTGCGGAAGCCATGAACATACCAACAACTTTGCGCAATATCCGGCGCACTTTGTTGGGTCGCTTTAATTTTGACTTCTTGCGGATCCTTCATAAAGCGTTTGGTGATTCGACGAATTGGCTCCGGCATGGTGGCAGAGAAAAGTGCGGTTTGATGATGTTCCGGTAATTCTGCCATCACGGTTTCCACATCATCAATAAAGCCCATGCGTAACATTTCATCCGCTTCGTCTAACACGATCGCTTTAAGCTCAGCAAGGCTTAAGGTACCACGACGTAGGTGATCCAAAATACGACCTGGTGTGCCCACCACAACTTGCGCCCCTTGTTTTAACGCACGTAATTGGATGTCATAACGTTGACCACCGTACAAAGTCACAATATTGATGCCTTTGGCATATTTCACGAATTGCTCACATGCATCTGCAACTTGAATAGCTAATTCACGGGTCGGCGCCATCACTAATAATTGCGGGTGTTTTTCGGTCGGATCGATTTGCGCCAAAATAGGCAAAGAGAAAGCCGCGGTTTTTCCACTCCCGGTTTGTGCCATGCCCAGTACATCGCGGCCTTCTAATAAGTGCGGTATACAAATTTGTTGAATTGGAGATGGTGTTTCAAAACCAAGATCGGAAACAGCATTAAGGATGAATTCAGGCAAGCCTAAATCCTTGAAAGTCATTTTAGTTTCAGTCATTAAAAATACTCGAATGTATAAAAGGAAAGCTCAATAGACGCTTTCAGGTTAATTACAATGTGTCGTTTTGCGTCTTACAACGCATCGCCGGTTGAGCCATGCTCACCGTTATTCTGCTTGAGCCTGTTGTCCTAATTTCGATAGCTCAAACACCGCAAAACGATACTCCACAAAGTTATACACCTGATTTGCAACAGCCAGTTTGAATAAGGTCTCTGCCTCATCAACCTGTCCCATATTGAGTTTTTGTTTTGCTAGATAAAAGTAGGTTTCAGTCAGAATCTCTGCGTATTGCGTCGCAGTTTTTGTTGCAAACTGCTGCGCTTTAGCCTGTAGTTCCTGAACTGACAATTTGCCCAAATAATACTGGACAATGTAGGTACCCCAATAATCCTGAGAAAGCCCAACGGCACGTTGAGCCAGATTTTTTTGCGCCTCAGCTGGCTTGAATTTTAATTCATTCAAATACAGCCACAAGACGCGGTAAGGATCCGATTTATTACGTTGATAAAATGCCAAGAAATCCTGTTCGGCGAGGTTATACCGTTCCACATAATAGAAGTCTAATGCTCGATTAAGGAAGGTATATTCATAGTCAGGATCGAGGCTGAAAACCGTATTAAAGGCTTCTAATGCGCCGTCATAGTCTTCATCCAGTAATAAATAAAGCCCTAGATAGTTATACACTGCCGCCATTTTTGGTTGCAATGCAAGTGCTTGAGTAAAGTCATAACGCGCTAAAGCCCAAAGCCCCAAACTATCGTACAGCACGCCCCGTTCAAAATGGAGAGAAGCACGTTCTTCATTACTCATTTTTCCAACGAGCAACACCTGACTAATCCGAACAATCATGACTTCCTGTTCAAAATGCTGGCTTGGATTTTGTTCGGCTAACACGACTTTATTTTTAGACACAAAGGTATTGCTCAAGCCGACACAGCCTGATAATACAAAGACTGAAAATAAAATAGTTAGGAAAATCACGAAATTAGACAACCCATTACGTTGCGTCATTTCTTTATAAGCCTTAAAGCAGAGTATTGCTTGTTGAAAAACAAATGTTACGGCACATAATGTACCGTAACATTTTGAATAAATTTAAATTATGCCTGCTCTACAATATCATCGGATACGTGTTGAGCAGTTTCTGCTTTCGGAGCAAGTTCTTTCATGGTTAAACGGATACGACCTTGACGATCGATTTCCACCACTTTAACCATCACTTCTTGTCCTACTTGTAGATAGTCACTGACTTTTTCCACACGTTCTTCCGCAATTTGAGAAATGTGAACCAAGCCTTCTTTATTACCTACGATAGAAACAAATGCACCGAAATCGGCTAAACGAGTCACTTTACCTTTGTAAATGGCACCCGCTTCTACTTCAGCAGTGATGTCTTCGATACGTGCCATCACATCTTGTACGGCATTCTTATCTACCGCAGCGATTTTCACTGTACCGTCATCATCAATATCAATGGAAGTACCAGTTTCTTCGGTCAATGCACGAATCACCGCACCACCTTTACCGATCACATCTTTGATTTTCTTCGGATCAATTTTCATGGTGTAGATACGTGGTGCAAAATCAGAAATATCTGCACGTGGCGCCGGAATCGCTTGCTCCATCACACCAAGAATGTGCATACGTGCGCTTTTCGCTTGGTTTAATGCAATTTGCATGATTTCAGCGGTGATACCTTCAATTTTGATATCCATTTGCAGTGCAGTTACACCTTGACGCGTACCAGCCACTTTAAAGTCCATATCACCTAGGTGGTCTTCATCACCAAGAATATCGGAAAGCACAACAAATTTGTCATCTTCTTTCACTAAGCCCATTGCGATACCTGCAACCGCCGCTTTAATCGGCACACCGGCATCCATTAACGCAAGAGAAGCACCACACACGGAAGCCATAGAAGAAGAACCGTTGGATTCGGTAATTTCAGATACCACACGTACCACATACGGGAATTCGGCTAAGGTTGGCATCACTGCTGCCACACCGCGTTTCGCCAAACGACCATGACCGATTTCACGACGTTTTGGTGAACCGATCATACCGGTTTCACCCACAGAATACGGAGGGAAGTTATAGTGGAACAAGAAGTGATCTTGACGCTCACCGGTTAATTCATCAATGATTTGCGCATCGCGTTCAGTCCCTAACGTGGCAACAGCTAAGGCTTGTGTTTCACCACGGGTAAAGATTGCGGAACCGTGAGTACGCGGTAACACACCGGTACAAATATCTAATGCACGAACGGTATCAACAGTACGTCCGTCAATACGCGGTTCACCGGCAAGAATACGTCCACGCACGATTTGGCTTTCAAGTGCGGTGAAAATATCAATAATTTTTCCTTCGCTGACTTCTTCATCTTCAGCGGTAATTTGTGCAACAACGTCCGCTTTAATCGCATCAATTTGCTCATAACGAGCTTGTTTTTCAGTGATACGATACGCATCGCCTAAACGCGCTTCAGCTAACGCTTTCACTTTATTGATTAAATCAGTGTTTGGTTCAGGTGCAACCCAATCCCAACGTGGTTTACCGGCTTCAGCAACCAATTCTTTAATGGCTTCAATCACCACTTGTTGTTGCTGGTGACCATAAACCACCGCAGCCAACATTTGTTCTTCGGTTAAAATATCCGCTTCGGATTCCACCATTAATACGGCTTTGTCTGTACCAGCAACCACTAAATCCAAACGGCTTTGTTTTTGTTCGTTAATGGTTGGGTTTAATACGAATTGATCGTTGATAAAACCGACACGCGCCGCACCGATTGGGCCATTAAACGGTACTCCGGATAAAGACAACGCAGCAGACGCACCGATCATGGCGACTAAATCCGGGCTGATTTGCGGATTCACAGAAACAACCGTCGCAACCACTTGGATTTCATTAAAGAAACCTTCCGGGAATAACGGACGAATCGGACGGTCAATTAAACGGGCAATTAAGGTTTCGCCCTCAGACGGACGACCTTCGCGTTTGAAGAAACCGCCCGGAATACGACCGGCGGCATAAGTACGCTCTTGATAGTTAACGGTTAATGGAAAGAAATCTTGCCCTTCTTTCACCTCTTTTTTTGCCACCACAGTAACAAATACCGTCGTATCGTCCATGCTTGCCATGACGGCGGCGGTAGCTTGACGTGCAATAGCGCCGGTTTCTAAGGTTACGGTATGTTGACCGTATTTAAATTGTTTAACAATTGGATTCACTATGTTTTCCTTTTTAAATGAGTAATCACAATGTTTTATTTTCCAATTTGCGACTAGCAAAAATAATCTTAAAACCGACCGCACTTTTCTTGGCGACTTCGCGGAAAATCATTTTTGTTAGCCGCACGCTAATTTAGAAAATAAAACTCAGGCATTATACAGAGCTTTTGCCTTGATGGGTAACTTTATTTACGCAATTCCCATTTATGACTATCTGAAAAATAAGGTTGATGATAAAATCACTCCAGTTTTCAAAGTAAAAAAGGAGGAAACATGTTAATTGGAGATTTAACCCGCGCCGATTTTAAACTTGGCTTACCGAAAGTCATTGCCGAAACCTGTGAGTATTTAAAAGGGTTGGATTTAGAAAAATTAGAGGTTGGTCGTCATGATATTACTGACAAAATTTATATGAACGTGATGGAACCTGAACTGGCTGAAGCTGCGAGCAAAAAAGCAGAATTGCACCATAACTATTTGGATATTCAAGTCCTGATTCGTGGTGTGGAAAATATTGAAGTCGGCGCAACCTATCCTGACTTGAATAAATACGAAGCCTATCACGAAGATGACGATTACCAACTTACCCAAGAAATCGACAACAAAAGCACGATTACATTAGTGCCAAATATGTTTGCGGTGTTCTATCCTTATGAACCCCATAAACCTTGTTGTAACGTGAATGGTCAATCCGCCAAGATTAAAAAATTGGTGGTTAAAGTGCCGGTTGAGTTAATCCAGTAAAGGACGACAATTCATCATTAGAATGCGCTTAATGTTAAGCGCATTTTTTATTGCCTATTTTGATATTTTTCAATGAAAATCAGCGAAATGCGTAAATCATCGTAACGTAAACAAATAAAGATTGTGTTTAATTTAATTAGCAGATAAATTACCTGCTTTTTTGCGGGCAAAAGGCGCCCATCACTTTCACAAAACGAGGATAGTCTATGTTAAGCGTTGATGCCCCATCTCAGGCGATGCCACCGCGTAAACCGAAGTTCTATCAAAGCTTATACGTGCAAGTCATTATTGCGATTATTATCGGTATTTTATTAGGGAATTTTTTTCCTGATTTCGGTGCCGGTTTAAAACCGTTAGGTGAAGCATTTATTAAGCTGGTTAAAATGATTATCGCACCGGTGATTTTTCTGACCGTCGTTACCGGTATTGCCGGTATGAACGACATGAAAGCGGTTGGGCGGGTTGCCGGAAAGGCAATGCTGTATTTTGTGACCTTTTCGACGTTGGCGCTTGTGATCGGAATGGTTGTGGCTAATATTATTGAACCTGGAGCAGGATTAAATATTGATCCGGCGTCGTTAACCTCTGAAAAAGTGTCAGAATACGTTGCGAAAGCGCAGGATAGCACGCTAACGGCTTTCTTAATGAACATCATTCCTACCACCGTATTAAGCCCATTAGTAGAAGGTAATATTCTGCAAGTCTTGTTTATTTCCGTGTTGTTTGGGGTGGCATTGGCTTCGGTGGGCGACAAAGCGCAGCCTATTACGGAACTCCTACGACTTGCGACAGCGCCGATGTTTAAGGTGGTGTCAATTTTGATGAAAGTCGCCCCTTTAGGCTCATTAGGCGCGATGGCGTTCACCGTGGGAAAATACGGGTTAAGTTCCATTAGCCATTTGATGCTTTTAATTGTGACGTTTTACATTACATCCTTGTTGTTTATTATTTTTATCTTAGGCGTGGTCGCACGTTATAACGGTTTCTCTATTTTGAAAATGGTGCGCTATATTAAGCAAGAATTGTGGTTAGTCTTAGGAACGTCCTCCTCAGAAGCCGCGTTGCCGACCTTAATGCAAAAAATGGAGGCGGCCGGTTGTAAAAAATCAGTGGTGGGATTAGTGGTGCCGACCGGTTATTCTTTTAATTTGGACGGTACAAATATCTATATGACAATGGCCGCATTATTTATTGCGCAAGCCACCAATACGGATCTTTCCATTAGCGAGCAATTTACCTTGTTGTTTGTTGCGATGTTAAGTTCAAAAGGCGCTGCCGGCGTAACCGGTGCCGGTTTTATTACATTAGCCGCCACACTTTCCGTGGTTCCAGGGCTGCCGGTTGAGGGCATGGCGTTAATTTTGGGAATTGATCGTTTTATGTCCGAATGCCGTGCGTTAACGAATTTGGTGGGTAACGCCTGTGCGACCATTGTTGTGGCGCGCTGGGAAAATGCCTTGGATAAAGAAAAATTAGCGTTAGCGATGAACGGTAAATAGTATGAAGCGATGGTGCAGTTGCTTACTTGGATTGATAGTATTAACGGTGGCGATCATTTTCGCGTTACCGTGGTGGATCACGCCGAAACAAGTCGAAACATGGGTTAACCGCTTCCTCGCACCAGATTATGCCTTGCAACTGCCTGAACAATGGCATTTACACCTCACCGGTTTGCAACTGCTAGAACTGGATATTCGGGCAGGGCAATGTACTTTGGCGACATTCAGTGATGTGCGTCTTCATTGGTGGGAGCTTCGTCAACTTGACGTGGCGCATGCCGGGGTGGATTATGACTGCCTCAATCAGCTGCCTTCCTCTGATGAGACAAAAACATCGCCAAATTTGACCGCACTTTTTTCCGTTCTCCCGTCTGTAGAGGTAAATGTTCAGCATTTTCGATTGGAGAATAGCCAGGCACTGGATGTACCACCTAGGGTACGTACGCTGTTGGATGCTGATATTGCAGCAACCGCAAATTATGACGGTCATCGTTTGCAATTAACTGCCAATGCGAAGACTCATGATGATCATGTGATTTTACATCATCAATCGACGCTTGCTCGCCTAAACCATTCGTTCCAATGGCAGGGACAAACCGATTATCAACCTCTTGACGGACAAACCTATCACTTGCATTTTTCTACCCAACTGCAAGAAGATCTGTCTCAATTACCGCAGCAAGGCGAGCTACGCTTGGATTGGCAAAATGCCGATTTTAGTGTGAACAAAGGCGCGCTTCAATTGAGCTGGAACGGTGAGAAAGGACAAATCAACGCACAGGATTTAAGCCGTGATAAACCGTTATTAGATGTGCCTTTTACGTTTACTGCCAATGGTTTAGCCATTAACTGGGGAACATTTTATTGGACGTTTGACGGTTATCAGCCGATCAAAGGCTTCTTCGGTTTAGCCTTGCGTAAACCGCAAGAGGGTTGGTTGCCGCTGGAAACCGATGTGGATGTGATCGTGCAAACCTTTGGTGAATTCGGCAAAGGCGAAATTGTGATATCGGGTAAAAAAGGTGAAATTGGTGGCGGTGCGGATAAAAATCAACTGAACTTTGATCTCAAAACGCGCGGTGACTTGCGTTATAACAACACCGTGGCACAAACCAATTTAGACTACCATATTAGCGGTGTTTTTGAGGCACCTACGCTACTGTTCCGCCCCGGTTCCGTGTTCAAAATGGATAACGTACAACCTGATACCAAAATTCATGCACGCCTGCCGTTGGATAACATACAAGTGGGACGCTATGGTTTAGAGGGACGTCTGCAAGCCACTTTACAAGGATTCACCCCACAGTTTAAGCAGTTAAATTTAAAGCTTGATGGACAGGCGCACGAGTTTATTGCCGGAATTAAAACCGTGTTCGATTTGCGCGATGAACACCAAAACCTGCGTGCGGCAGAAATGCGTGCAGCGAACCGTTGGGATTGGACGATTGACGGTGAGGCGCACTGGACCTCTTTAAATACGCCGGTGAACATAAAAGGTGTGGGCTTTTGGGAAGCGGATCATATTGAATTAAATCAACTTTCTGCCCATTCCGGCAATGTGCATACCAGTGGAGTGAAAATGGCACCTTTGACATTGGAATTGAAAGATCGCCTACGTTGGGATTATGAAGCAGCGCATCTTCGCGGGCTACTCCAGGCCCAAACGGAGTGGATTGAATTTGCGTATGGCGGACGCTTTGTTCGTCCGGTATTTGGTGTGGGGATTGAAGGAAAAAGTATCGATAATTTCAATTTGGCAGGGGATTTAAAAGCCGGTGCGCTTGGCCCGATTGACGTTACCGCCCGTTATGAAAATCAGGCACTGAATGGCAACATTCGCTGGCAAGGGCAATCGGCGAAAGTGTTCCAATCCTTATTCCCACAACAATGGTCATGGATTATTCGCCATGGCAGCATTCAAGGGGGCAGTGATTTTGTGATTAACGAGGATGGCGTGGCGTTACAGGGCGAATTTAATTTGCGCAATGTTGGGATTACCTTCCCCGAGGGAGAAATTCAAGCGTTGACGATTCGTTTTCCAATAAATTATCAAAAACTTGCCCTGCGAACCGCACGCACAAAACCGATTCAGGTCGCAGCGAAAAATATCCGCGTGGGTGCGCTTGCCATACGTGAAGCGGCTTTTGATGTATTTGGGACTTACCCTAACTCCGTCAAGCAACCACTAACCTTACAAAAAGTGAAGGTCGGCGTGTTTGACGGTTTGCTTAGCGTGCCCAGTTTGAGTTTCCCGCAACGCAAAATAGCCGTGCTGCGTTTTGACAACATTGATTTGGCGCAAGTGATGGAATTAGCACAATATAACCAAGTGAGCGTCAGCGGACGGGTTAATGCCTCCTTGCCGTTCTGGTTAGGGCATAATTCCTGTTTAATTTGTAACGGACGTCTTGAACAAGCCGGAAAATTGAAGATTAAACTTCACGATAATATGGTGAGTAGTTTGAAAAAAGGCGGTTTAACAGAGCGGATGTTAGTGGATTTATTAAAAGAAATGGAATTGGAAAAATCTCACGCTAACTTGAATTTGACGCCTGACGGAAACATGACATTGGGGGCTACGATCACGGGGCTTAATCCTACTAGACGGCCTCATCATCCGATTACCTTGAATTACACCCATCAAGAGAATATGTTTGAGCTCTGGGATATGGTTGACTACGGCTCGCAATTTGAACAAAATTTACAATATCAACTTTATCGACACTTAGAACAATGAAAAAACATCTGAAAAAATCACCGCACTTTTGGGGCTTGCTTGCCGTTTCTCTCCTGCTTTCCGGTTGTAATCCGACCATTCAATTAGAAACCCCTAAAGAGGGCATCACCATTAATATGAATGTGGTGGTAGATCATAATATCAGCGTCAAAATGGATGAAAAAACCAAAGCGGCGGCAGAGGCGGCTAAACGCAAGTCTAAATAAAACACCGCAAGGTATCATAAAAAACGGGGCTTTCAGCCCCGCTTTTTTGTCTTTACGCCATACCGTCAAGATCGGATTTATGGGTATTCAAACGAGCAAAGTAATCTTTGGTTTCTTCAATAATCACGTTTCGCAACCCGATTAAGGCGATTAGATTAGGAATCGCCATTAAGCCGTTCACAATGTCTGCTAAAATCCAAATTAAGTTTAAGTGAATGAATGAACCGCAGCCGACTAAAATGATAAATGCTATACGATAGAGCTTAATGCCTTTGATGCCGACTAAATATACAAAACAGCGTTCACCGTAATAACACCAGCCTAGAATCGTGGTAAAGGCGAAGAACAATAAGCCAACGGTAACAATGGTCGCACCGATAGAGGATCCTAACCCTTGTGAGAAAGCATAGTTCGTCACCGCAGCACCCGCCATGCCCGGCGCCTGCCATGCGCCGGTAAGCACTAATACGATTCCCGTCATAGTGCAGACGATGATGGTATCAAGGAACGTCCCTGTCATAGAAATTAGCCCTTGACGCACCGGTTCTTTAGTTTGCGCGGCAGCAGCGGCGATCGGTGCGCTTCCCAAGCCGGATTCATTGGAGAAAATCCCTCGCGCCACGCCTGACTGAATGGCTTTCATTACCGTGAAACCCAGAGCACCGCCCAATGCAGCCTCAGGGTTAAAGGCACTGTGTAAAATCAGGCCAAGTGCGGTCGGAATTTTATCTAAATTTAATAAAATGATGATGAGGGATGTCGCCACATAAAATACCGCCATAAAGGGGACGATGTAAGATGACACCAACGCAATGCGCTTTACACCACCAAGAATGATTAACCCAACAAGCAAGGTAATGATAGCAGCGGTCATTTCTATCGGCACGCTGAAGGTGTCGTTCATGGCTTGCGTAATCGCATTCACTTGCGGGAAGGTGCCGATGCCGAAAAAAGCCACCAATACGCCGAAGATGGCAAATAATTTGGCTAACCAGCCTAAGCCGAGACCACGTTCAATGTAATACATCGGACCGCCTGCCATAAAGCCGTTTTTATCACGCACGCGATATTTCACCGCCAGTAAACATTCCGCATATTTGGTTGCCATACCGAGTAATGCGACCAACCACATCCAGAAAATGGCGCCTGGACCACCGGCTTGCACGGCTGTGGCAACCCCCACGATATTTCCCGTACCAATGGTAGCGGCAAGGGCGGTACACAAGGCGGCAAAAGAGGACACATCTCCTTTTTGCTGAAGACCGGAATCTCGCTTGAATAAATAACGCAATGCGCGCGGTAACTGTGTGATTTGAATGAAACCCAGCCGCAGCGTTAAATATAATCCCGTGCCGGCTAATAAAATAAGGAGGGGCGGACCCCACACGAAAGTGTTGATTGCAGATAAAACGTCTTCTAATGACATTTGAGGTTCCTCGTAAATAACCTGATTACAAGGAGGCGAAAAGAATTTTGCGGATAGATAAAATAGAAAATAACACAATGAAATTGCGTTATACCAACCGAAATCTTCTGCCCCTGTCCTTTTGCCTGAGCGTTTGAAAAGCCTTTTTTATGGCTTCTTTGCGCCTTCGGCGTCCGTGAGTGCTAAATGTTGCACACGGATCTCTCCAAGGGTTCGTCCAGTAACAGTCCCTGCCATCGCGCCTGAAAGATTTTACCTCGTCGGCGTGGGGTCAATTCCCCGCTCTCCAGCTACCTTCATCCGAACAATTTATGTTTGCACATAAAGTGCGATAGATTTTAACAAGATAATATTAGAATCTCAATCTTACGGGTTATCCCGCTGCCATTTTTTTGCAATATAACTGCAGCTTGGCACTAATTTCAGTTGATTTTCTTGAATAAAAGCGACCAACGCTTGATATAACTTATCCGCCACACCTTGTCCGCGCAAGGTTTCGGACACATAAGTATGATTGGCATTAATCGTTTTTTCATCGATAAAATAATAGGTTAACTCCGCAACGCGTTGTTGTTGATCATCTAAAATAAAAAAGGCGCCTTGCGCGTGATTTTCTTCATGTTGAATTTGCATTAGTGTTTCACCCAATCACTGTCTTCATTGAATAAACCGTTTTCGGCAAAATCGGCGGTATCACAAGGAATCGCTTTTTCTTCCGCCGCCCATTCGCCCAAATCAATTAACTGGCAGCGTTTGCTGCAAAATGGTCGGTAGAGGCTTTGTTCCGACCATTCAACCTGTTTATGACAAATCGGGCAAGGCACGCTAAAGGTTTCGTCAGTCATTAAATTTCTCCGCAAGTTGTAAATAATGATGGTGCAAGTCTAACACTTTTTGCTTTAACTGCGGCAGGCTTTCGCTTAAATCTGCATCGTTATTGATGACATCATCGGCGTGTTGTAGGCGTTCCGAGCGGCTGACTTGCGATTGCATGATATTTTTGATTAACGCCAATTGATTGTTATCGCGTTGACTTGCCCGAGTCAGTTGGGTTTGTTCGCTCACATCCACTACCAACACACGTTGGCAAAGTGCGGTCAGTTTATTTTCTATTAATAGAGGCACCATAAAAATGCAATAAGGCGCACGTTGTTGTGCCAGTTGGTTAAGCATTTCGGTGCGAATGGCGGGGTGTAATAATTGATTCAGCCATTGCTTTTCGGTTTCGTGATTAAACACCTTTTCCCGCAAGGCGGCGCGATTGAGTTCGCCGTTTTCTAACAGCATTTCCGTGCCAAAGTGTGCAACGATTTGTTGTAACAAAGGCGAGCCTTTTTCTACTATCTGACGCGCCACGATATCGGCGTCAATAACCGGTACACCAAGTTCGGCGAATAATTCGGCGATGGTGCTTTTGCCGCTACCGATTCCACCTGTGAGACCTACCACATAAGTCATGTTGATTTCCTGAAAAGCCTATTGAGAATGTGTAGATCATAAGGCCATGGCTTCAATTAAGCAACCGACACAGTACGCCGGACAAGGAAAGAAACGGACCGAAAGGAATGGTCGTTAAGTGGCGTTTGCTTAGCTTGCCATAAAGCGCATAAACCAAGCCCGAAAGGCAGGCAAGTAATAAAAAGGCAGGTAATTGCTCATAAGAGAAAAACGTGCCTAATCCCAAGGCGAGCCAGCAATCGCCACGCCCGAAGGCTTCTTGTTTGTAATACCCTTTGGCGCCGTAGTAGATAAGAGAAAAAACACCGAAAAAAATGACCGCACTTTGTAAGCTTTGTTCCAGTGTAAGGGGCGTAATTTGCCAATAGGCTGCGCCTAATCCGAGGGCAAACAGGTTTTGGCACAGGGCGGGAGAAATTAAGCGGTAATACCCATCCACCACCGAGATGGCGAATAATAAACTACAAAAACACGCCCAACATATTGCCGTGAAGATGTCTTCGTTTAGCCAATAGCAAAGGGCAAATAACAAGGCAAAAAAGAGGCAGTAATAAGGTTGGGAAATCTTGCTTTTCATGGGCGTCAATATGGATTTCTCCGGCGCAAAGTGCGGTGGGTTTTTTGGGTAAATTTCAATATAGGCGGCATGAATTTCTTGGCTTAAACGGAAGGCGAAGCGATGCACATAGCCATAAATCACGCGCCCTATAAGCCAGCCAGTGAAGACAAATGCGATGCCTATCATTGCACTAACGCGCCCATATTGAAAATCGGCAAATACATTCCGAGCATAATTAAGCCGATAAGCCCACCGATAATGACCATCAACAGCGGCTCCAGCATTTGTGACAGCAGATCGATCTGATAGTCCAATTGTTGTTGATGGTCGTTGGCGATAAATTGCAACATTTTGGGGAGCTGACCACTTTGTTCGCCCACTTGTAGCATTTGTTGTGCCGCCAACGGAAAAATATGACCGCTCACACTGGCGGAGAAGGCATAACCTTGTTGTAGCCAGTGTAAAATGGATTGCACTTCTTCGATTAACAGCCAATCGCCTTGCACGTTTGGCGATCTTTGCCAACTTGGATTTTGTGGCAGAAACGACTGCAAAGCCTGATTCAGCGGCACGCCTGCCTGTAACATTAAAAATAAACTGCGGCTAAATCCCACCAAACGGGAAAGTTGCACGATGCGATTCAACACAGGCATGGCATTGATGAATCGACTTTTTTGCCGATTAAACCAAGGGGAGTGTTTCAAGCGGGCGCGAATAAACAGAATAGTCAACGTAATACAAATTAACAGATGCAGCCAATAATCCTGTAATCCTTGCGACAGTGTGAGTAGCACCTGGGTGAAAGTCGGGAGTTGCGCGCTACTGTTGTCATACATCTCGGCGAATTGCGGCACGATAAAAAGCAGTAAAAGTGCGGTTAAAATCAGCGATATGCCAAGCACTAATACCGGGTAAAGCAGAATTTTTCGAATCTTGCGTTGTAACGCCAATGCCTGCTGTTTGTGTTGCGCGATTTCATGGCATACGGTGGGTAACTTGCCCGTCATTTCACCGACTTTAATCAATTGGCGATCTTGATAGGTCAAATATTGATTTTGTTTTTCTACAGTTTGTTTTTCTAAGGCTTGGGAAAAGGCCAAACCGCTTTCAATATCCTTTAAAAGTTGGCGCAACCAAGCGTTTAGCGCAATATTAGTGCATTGTTGTAACAAAATTTGCAGACTATTTTTTAACGGAACTGCCGCTTGTAATAAGGTCGCCAACTGAGAAAGCAACGCACAGACTTCGGCGTTTTTAGGCTTGCTGTTTAATTGCCAATTTTGTTGCAGTTTAATGTGTTGTAAACCGCGTGACATCAGCTGTTGTTGTGCCATCACGGCGCTTTCCGCCACGATAGTGCCTTTCTGCTTTTGCTGTAAGCGGTTGATTCCACGCCATTTGAATAATTTCAATTTACGCATTCGGTTGCCCCAATACTCGTTGTACTTCTGCTAAATCCGTCACTTGCGACGTCACTTTTTCTAATGCGCTGGCATATAAATTCTGAAAATCTAATTGATAACCCTGGGTTTGTGACACATCAGGCTGAAGGAATTGATAAACACCGATTCGACCTTTGTAGCCTTGATGACAATCGCAAAAACGCGTGGCATTTCCACCGCACTTTGGGCATCGTTTACGCACTAAGCGTTGGGCGATCACCAATAATAAACTGCTGTCGATTTCGTGTTGTTGAATGCCAAGTTGTTGTAAACGTGAGATAGCCGAAGGGGCATCATTGGTATGTAACGTGGATAATACCAAATGCCCGGTTTGCGCCGCCCGTAAAGCCATGGCAGCACTTTCTTCGTCACGAATTTCACCTAACATAATAATGTCGGGATCTTGACGCAAAAAGGTGCGTAACAAACGACTGAAATCCAAGCCAATTTGAGGATTCACTTGAGTTTGGATAATGCCCGGCAATTGAATTTCAATGGGATCTTCTGCCGTCATAATATGCTTATCGGGGGTATTGAGCCATTGTAATGCCGTATATAACGAAATACTTTTGCCACTTCCCGTGGGGCCTGTGACTAAAATCAACCCTTGCGGTTGGCTGAGTGCATGACGAAATGTGTGTTGCTGTTGCTCCGTCATACCCAGTTCGCTAAAGGCCAGTTGCACGGGGCGGTTTTGTTGTAAACGCAATACGGCTTTTTCGCCAAAATGCGTCGCGAGCGTGGATAAGCGAAAATCCAAAATATCGGAAAATGTCGTTTTAAACTGAAACCGTCCGTCTTGCGGCAGGCGGGTTTCACTGATGTCTAATTTGGCCAGTAATTTCAAACGGGAAATCAGTCGGTTGGCGAGAGTCTGCGCAATGGTGTTTTGTACTTGCAATACGCCGTCAATACGAAAACGGACTTGTAAAAAATCCGCTTGCGGTTCTAAATGAATATCGGAGGCCTTTTTTGTTGTGGCGTTTTCAAAAATTTGGTTAAGCAACTGAATCGTCGGTTCATCGGAGAATTGTTCTTGTTGTTCCTGCGGTGTGACAGAATACAAGAGCGGTTGATTTTCATCGAGTTTTTCTTGATGTGGCACTAAATCCTGCAAGGCCTTTTTTAACACGGCAGGTTCAATGAGTACCGGCTCGATATTTTTCCCTGTTAAAAAGGAAAACGCTTCACAAGCGGCAAGGTTGGCTAAGGAATCCAACCCTAGCCATAATTTTTGTGGTTCTTCTTTTAATGGTAGCGCCAAATAACGCAAAAGGACGATTTGCTGCTGTTGGTTTTGTTGCCATAACTCGGGCGTAATCGTAAATAGATCGCCTTGTTGGCTACGGATCGTATAGGAAGATTCCACCAAATGCTGCATCAAGCCACCGCCCTGTGATTATGAACAAAAACCTGCCGGGAAGATGTCAGCGTTAGTGCCGCAAGAGGCCGTCCATGTAACGCCATTTGAGGTACCGCCGGATGCCGTTAAGGTGTAAGTAACATTGTCTAATGTGCTTTTTCCGGTCACCGTGATGGCGCCGTTTTTAACCGAAGTGGATTGGACATATTTCTGTGTGGCATTCGTTATGTCGGGTTGAATGCCATTTTGCCCACCACTACAACCTTCTGTTTTGCCGGTGTTATAAATGCACAACTCCACTTCAGCACGAAGCGGCGCAGAGGCTTGCAACAGTTCGGAAACTGCCGCTTTTTTGGTGTAATTTTGATAAGATGGAATAGCGATGGTGGCTAAAATAGCCACGATTGCAATGACGATCATTAATTCAATTAATGTAAATCCTTTTTTAACGGATTTCATAGAGAGAAATGCTGACTGAATTTTCATAAAAAGTACCTTGATAAAATAAAAATTGAGACTCTTTTGCCTCGGCATTTTGGTATAAATGAGAAACACATCGAAATTTGACCGCACTTTTGTGGGATCCTGATCGCAGAAATAAGATTCGTATGACAGAAAAAACACTCAAAATTGATAAAGGCTGGTTGACCAATACGCGTAAAGTAATATCCCCACATTTTGATCTGCGTCCTGATCCGCAAGATATTTCTTTATTGATTATTCATTACATCAGCCTGCCGCCGGAGCAGTTTGGCGGCAGTAACATTGATGATTTTTTTCAAGGCAAATTGGATCCCCATCGTCATCCTTATTTTGCCGAGATCAGTGCACTTCGGGTATCGGCACATTGCTTGATTAATCGGGCAGGCGAGATAACCCAGTATGTGAATTTTCATGATCGCGCTTGGCACGCAGGCATTTCCTGTTTTGAGGGACGGGAAAAATGCAATGATTTTGCCATTGGGATTGAATTAGAAGGAAGCAATGAGCAGCCGTTTACTACGCAACAATACGCGTCTTTACAGCATTTAACACAGGCGATTATGCAGGCTTATCCGTTAATTACCAAAGAACGCATTGTCGGCCATTGTGATGTCTCGCCGGGGCGGAAAATCGATCCCGGTCAGTATTTTGATTGGGCGCGATATTTACAGGCGCTTTAGTCTTACACAAGATTAGTATTGAGCAATAAATAGACAGCAAAAAATGGCATTGATGTGGCATTTGTGAATAGAGGTTGGTTTGTTGTTAATTCATTGATAAATAAAGATAAATTTAAAAATTCTTAAAGCGTAACTTCGGTTTTGAAATGTTATTTCGAGTTATTCCTTGGAGAAAACACAATTTTATCCACAGAAATACTGAATAACTCACAGGCGGCTAAATCACTGGCTGAACTTGGTGAAAATATGGGTGAACAGGGGAATTTTTTTGGTACCATTGACGAAAAAAACAACATGAATAGCGTCATGAGCGCATCATCCCATTGGACGCTAAAAATTTAATTCACAGCGACTATGACTAGGCAAAATCTGAGATCAACAAAATTTAAAAGCAGATTGTTTCCTGTTTTCACTAAGTTATCCACAAGGTTATTCAAGATACAAAGTGGAATGTCGAACCGAGGTGAAAAAATCAAGGAATTTTTGACCGCACTTTATAACTTTTGAATCTATGGCATAGCCTTTATTTCTTTTTTAATGCTTGCACTCTCCTGTAGTATGTCAAAGGTGACATTATGTGATTTATGTAAGGAGTTTATTATGTCAGTATTTCCTATTCATACGATTGAAAGCGCGCCGGAAGCCGCGAAAGACGCATTAAAAGCCGTACAAAATGCCAATGGCTTCATTCCGAATTTAATTGGCGTGTTAGCCAATGCGCCGACGGCATTGGAAACCTATCGCACAGTGGGCGCGATTAATGGTCGCAATAGTCTAACGGCCGCAGAACGTGAAGTGGTTCAAATTACGGCGGCGGTGGTGAATGGTTGTGGTTTTTGCGTCGCCGGACATACTAAAATTGCACTGAAAGTATTAAAACTTGAAGAAACACTGGTGAATCAAATTCGCGCCACAGCACGCATTGAACAAGACGATAAGCTTGATGCACTGGCGCGCTTTACCTTGGCGGTGATTTTACAAAAAGCAAAACTCACAGCCGCGCAACAACAAGCATTTTATGCGGCAGGTTATACCCAAGAAAATGCCATTGATGTCGTGTTAGGGGTAAGTCTGGCAACATTGTGTAACTATGTGAATAACCTTGCGGATACGCCAATTAATCCGGAATTACAAGCCTTTGCGTAATTTTCTCCCTGTTAATGTGAAGGCAATCGGATGATTTGCCGTTAATCTTCGGTTTATTTTTATTTAAAGACTAAGCACTGTACTGCATTGTGCTTAGTCTTTTTTATTTTGTTTTCTCAGGCACTGAAATGAAATTGAAGCTATAATAGCGGTGAAAATAAACAAGGAATTTTTATGCGTTTAGATAAATTTTTAGCGGAAATAACCGGTTTAACCCGTTCACAGGCAGCAAAAGTATTACGCCAAAGTGCAGTCACCGTTAACGGTAAAATTGAAAAGAGCGGGGCGGTGAAAGTGAGCCCTGATGATGAAGTTTGTTATGATGGTGAGCGCTTAACTTGGGTAGAAAATGGGCAATACATTATGTTGCACAAACCGCAAGGTTACATTTGCTCCCATGAAGATGGCGATCATCCGACGATTTATCAATTTTTTGATTATCCTTTATCTGCCCGTTTGCACAGTGCCGGGCGGTTGGATGTGGATACCACAGGTTTGGTGATGTTGACAGATGACGGTCAGTGGTCGCACCGAATTACTTCACCCAAATTTCATTGCGAGAAGACGTATTTGGTCACCTTGGCCGATCCTGTTGAAGCGAATTATGTGCAGGCTTGTGCTGATGGCATTTTATTGCGTGGGGAAAAAGCCCTGACGAAGCCGGCTAAACTTGAAATCTTAGATGATTACAACGTGAATTTAACCCTGAGCGAAGGGCGTTATCATCAAGTTAAACGGATGTTTGCCGCGCTGGGTAATAAAGTTGTCGCATTACATCGTTGGAAGATCGGTGATGTGGTGTTAGATGAACATTTGGCAGAAGGCGAATTTCGTCCTCTAACAGAGGAAGAAATCGCATACTTAGCTGGAGAATCCTAGTTTGAGTTCAAATAAAACAGTCAAAACGAATTTTATTTTTGTGGTGGCGTTGGGTATTTTGTCCATGTTGCCGCCATTGGGTGTGGATATGTACCTGCCGGCGTTTTTGAATATTGCGCAGGATTTACAGGTCACAAACGATCAGGTGCAACATACGCTAACCGCCTTTGCGTATGGTTTGGCGCTGGGGCAATTATTCTGGGGGCCGTTTGGTGACAGTTTCGGACGCAAGCCAATTATTTTGTTAGGGGTAACGGTTTCTGCGATAGCGGCATTGATTTTAACGCAAATCCATTCTATCGGAAATTTCACCGCACTTCGTTTTGTTCAGGGCTTTTTTGGTGCGGCGCCGGTGGTATTGGTGGGCGCATTGTTGCGTGATTTGTTTGACAAGAATGCACTTTCCAAAATGATGTCGACAATTACGCTGGTGTTTATGATTGCGCCGTTGATCGCACCGGTTGTCGGCGGTTATATTGTCTATTTTTTCCATTGGCACGCCATTTTTTATGTGACTGCTTTCATGGGACTATTGAGTATTTTGCTGGTCTTTTTTGTGGTGCCGGAAACGCATCATAAAGAAAATCGGATTCCGTTACGCTTGAATATTATTGCCCGTAATTTTATGGCGTTATGGAAACAAAAACCGGTGTTAGGTTATATGTTCTCAACGTCCTTTGCCTTTGCCGGCTTATTTGCGTTTTTAACGGCAGGATCGATTGTGTATATCGGGATTTACGGCATCAAGCCTGAAAATTTCGGCTATTTCTTTATGTTGAACATTGGCGTGATGACCTTTAGTTCATTCTTAAATGGGCGTTTAGTGGCTAAATGGGGGGCAGAGACCATGTTCCGTTTGGGGCTTGGGATACAAGGTTTGGCGGGCATCTGGTTGTTGCTTGTGGCGTTATTAGATTTAGGTTTTTGGTCAATGGCGCTGGGCGTAGCAGTGTTTGTGGGACAAAACCCATTGATTTCCTCTAATGCGATGGCCTCTATTTTAGAAAAATTCCCCAATTCGGCAGGATCGGCGAATTCTATGGTCGGGAGCGTACGGTTTGGTATTGGCGCTTGCATGGGATCTTTGGTGTCTTTATTGCCGACCAATTCGGCGGCGCCAATGTTATTCGCCATGGTGCTTTGTTCTGTGATTGCGGTCGTTTGCTACGTTACGTTAACGGTTAAACATCGGGAATAACCCACGAATTAACTCAGTTATATCAAGGGTTTCGCACATTATGAGAGGTATTCGTATTTGTAACAAAGCACGAAATTTGTTCTAAGTCAAAAAGTGGTTAAACTACCTCTAAATGGTTATGTTATTTAACCTGCGATTTTATTTCCTTATGATAGAATGCCCCGCAAAAATAAGTCTGTGAAACAATCTGTTATGGTCAATCAATTAATTCTTGAGAATCTCGCTTGCCAACGGGGAGATAAAGTCCTTTTTCATCGCGTGAATTTACACATTCAGGCAGGTGATTTTGTGCAAATTGAAGGGCACAACGGTATTGGGAAAACCAGTTTGTTACGCATTATTGCCGGGCTTGCCTCTCCTCTAGAAGGCGAAGTGCGGTGGAATTCTGACGCAATTGCTAAACAGCGCGAAGCTTTTCATTCTGATTTGTTGTATTTAGGACATCAGAGTGGCATTAAACCGGAATTGAATGCGTGGGAGAATTTGCGTTTTTATCAACAAATTACCTCTTGTCGCCAAGGTGATGAAATATTGTGGGATGTGTTGCAAACAGTGGGACTACTGGGACGTGAAGACATTCCCGCGGCACAGCTTTCAGCCGGGCAGCAAAAACGCATTGCATTGGCGCGTTTGTGGTTATCAGAAGCACCGTTATGGATTTTAGATGAGCCATTTAATGCGATCGATAAAAAAGGCGTGGCGGTGTTGACCGCACTTTTTGAACAACACGCACAAAATGGCGGTATCGTGATCTTAACCAGTCATCAGGAAGTGCCGAGTGCGCATTTGAAAAAAATCAATTTAGAACAGTTTAAGTGTACAGAGTAACGGCATGATCTTTTGGCATATTATTAAACGCGAATTACAAATTGCCATGCGCAAACAGGCGGAGATTCTTAATCCGTTGTGGTTTTTCCTGATTGTAATTACGTTGTTCCCTTTGGTGATCGGACCTGATCCGGAATTATTGTCACGCATCGCACCGGGCGTGGCATGGGTGGCGGCGTTGTTATCCGCTTTGTTGTCCTTTGAACGCCTCTTTCGTGACGATTATATCGACGGTTCTTTAGAGCAGTTAATGCTCACCTCGCAACCTTTGGTTTTAACCGCACTTGCTAAAGTCTTGGCACATTGGTTATTGACAGGGTTGCCGCTGATTTTGTTGTCACCTATCGCCGCATTATTGTTGTCATTGGAAATACCAATTTGGTGGGCGTTGGTGCTGACATTATTATTAGGCACACCGGTATTGAGTTGTCTTGGTGCTATTGGTGTCGCGTTAACAGTCGGTTTGCGTAAAGGCGGTGTGTTACTCAGTTTGTTGGTTGTACCGCTATTTATTCCTGTGCTTATTTTTTCTGCTTCCGTGTTGGATGCCGCAGGATTGAGCCTGCCTTATAACGGACAATTAGCTATTTTAGGTGCCATTTTAGCCGGCGTGATGACATTATCGCCATTCGCTATCGCTGCGGCATTACGCATCAGTTTGGATCAATAGGGGATTATTTATGTGGAAATGGTTACATCCTTATGCAAAACCGGAAACACAATATCATTTATGTGGCAAATTTAGCCCTTTCTTTGCGATTTTAACCGCACTTTTATTAACGGTTGGCATTGTTTGGGGGATTGCATTTGCGCCGGCGGATTATCAACAAGGCAATAGCTTCCGCATTATGTACGTGCATGTACCGATGGCCATTTGGTCTATGGGTGTTTATGGCTCTATGGCGGTGGCGGCATTAGTGGCATTAGTATGGCAGATTAAACAAGCGCAGTTAGCCATGATTGCGATGGCACCGATTGGCGCATTATTTACCCTTTTAGCCTTGATTACCGGTGCAATCTGGGGAAAACCCATGTGGGGAACTTGGTGGGTCTGGGATGCGCGCTTAACTGCCGAATTGATTTTATTTTTCTTATACTTAGGCGTATTAGCGATTTATTCTGCTTTTCAAGATCGTAATGTGGGGGCAAAAGCAGCGAGCGTGTTATGTGTCGTGGGTGTCGTGAATTTGCCAATTATCCATTTCTCGGTGGAATGGTGGAATACCCTGCATCAAGGCGCAAGTATTACGAAATTGGAACGTCCGTCTATTGCGACACCGATGTTGATTCCGCTGATTTTATGTATCTTTGGTTTTCTAACGTTATCTATTTGGCTAACTTTAGTGCGTTATCGTACGGAGCTGTTAAAAGAGGATAGCAAACGTCCTTGGGTTAAGGCATTGGCAGAAAAGAGTTAATTTATTGGGGGGGAGAGTATGTTCTTTCAAAGTTGGAGTGATTTACTTAACATGGGCGGCTACGGATTTTATGTGTGGCTGTCTTATGGATTGAGTGTGTTGCTGATTATGGCATTAGTGATTCAAAGCCTAATGGGGAAAAGTGCGGTGTTAAAATCCGTTAAATATGAACAACAACGTGAAGCACGCTTACAAAAAATGCAGCAAAAAGGAGAAACGTTATGAATCCAAGACGTAAATCCCGCTTGTCTATTCTGATTTTAGTGTTAGCAGGTGTGGCGGTTGCAACAACATTAGTGTTATATGCCTTGCGCCAAAATATCGACCTATTCTATACACCGTCAGAAGTAATTTACGGTAAAAATGATGATGCCGATTTAAAACCGGAAGTAGGGCAGCGTATTCGTGTCGGTGGCATGGTGGTGGCCGGTACGGTAGAACGTGATCCGAAAAGTTTAAAAGTGCGGTTTGATTTAAATGATATTGGCCCATCTATCAGTGTTGAATACGAAGGAATTCTTCCCGATTTATTCCGTGAAGGGCAGGGCATTGTGGCGCAAGGTATCTTAAAAGAACCAACCTTATTGGTTGCCAGCGAAGTATTAGCGAAACATGATGAAAACTATGTGCCGCCGGATTTAGAAAAACAAATGCAAAAAGTCCATAAACCCATGGGGATTTCTGATCTGAAAGGCGAGAGTGAACGTGATCGTCAAGCGAAAGGACAAGAAGGTCGGTAATGATTGCAGAATTAGGAAATTATGCGCTTGCGTTGAGTTTAGCCATCGCGGTGTTGTTAGCGATTTTTCCGTTATGGGGCGCTGAAAAAGGCAATGTGCAGTTTATGGCATTGGCTCGTCCGATGACGTACGGTTTATTTCTCATCTTAAGCGTGTCTTTTGGCGCGCTATTTTATGTGTTCGCCATCAATGATTTCAGCGTGCAATATGTCGTTAACAACTCGAATACGACATTGCCGATTTATTACCGTTTATCCGCGGTATGGGGATCGCATGAAGGTTCCTTGCTGTTGTGGATTTGGTTGTTATCTTTGTGGAGTGCCGCGGTTGCCTTGTTTAGTAAACGTTTACCACAAGAGGCAGTTGCCCGTGTACTGGGCATCATGGGGATTATCAGTATTGGCTTCCTGCTTTTTGTGTTGTTTACCTCCAATCCGTTTACCCGCACATTCCCTGACTTTCCGGTGGACGGCAAAGAGTTAAATCCATTATTACAAGATATCGGTTTAATTTTCCACCCACCATTATTATACATGGGCTATGTTGGGTTTTCCGTGGCATTTGCTTTCTCCATTGCCTCTTTAATGACCGGTAAATTAGATACGGCATGGGCACGGTGGTCTCGTCCTTGGACGATGGCAGCTTGGGTATTCTTGACACTTGGTATTGTGCTTGGTTCTTGGTGGGCGTATTACGAATTAGGCTGGGGCGGCTGGTGGTTCTGGGACCCGGTAGAAAATGCCTCTTTCATGCCGTGGTTAGCGGGTACAGCACTCTTGCATTCTTTGGCGGTTACGGAAAAGCGCGGATCCTTTAAAGCATGGACGGTATTGCTGGCGATTTTAGCCTTCTCTTTATGTTTGCTTGGCACGTTCTTGGTGCGTTCCGGCATTTTGGTCTCTGTTCACGCCTTTGCCTCTGATCCGACGCGTGGGTTATATGTGTTGGCCTATTTAATCGTGGTGATTGGTGGCTCACTGACCTTGTATGCTTACAAAGGAAGTCAAATTCGTTCACGTGACAATGCAGAGCGTTACTCCCGTGAAAGCTTGTTGTTGTTAAATAATATTTTATTAATGACCGCACTTTGTGTCGTGTTGTTGGGCACTTTGTTGCCACTTGTACACAAACAATTAGGCTTAGGGTCAATTTCTATTGGTGCGCCGTTCTTTGATCAAATGTTCCTAATTATTATGACGCCATTTGCCTTGTTACTCGGCATTGGGCCTTTGGTGAAATGGCGCCGCGACCAATTCTCCGCCATTCGTACGCCGGTGATTGCCAGTGTGATTATCATGCTTATTGCCGGGTTTGCCTTGCCGTATTTATTACAAGATAAGCTTACGGTCAGCGCCGTGCTCGGCACTATGATGACAGTCATTATCGTGCTGTTAAGTCTCTATGAAATGCATCAACGGGCAACGTATCGTGATACTTTCTGGCGTGGTATTACCAAGTTATCTCGTTCGCACTGGGGCATGATTTTGGCACACTTGGGTGTCGCCATGACGGTTTGGGGGATTGCGTTTAGCCAAAATTACAGCATTGAACGTGATGTTCGTATGAATGTCGGTGATACGGTACAAATCGCCGGTTACGATTTCACTTTTAAAGGGATCAGCGATGCCAATGGCCCAAACTATGTGGGCGGAAAAGCACAAATTGATATTAGCCGTGATGGAAAACACGAAACCACACTTTATGCGGAAAAACGGCTTTATACGGTCAGTAAAATGCCGATGACCGAAGCGGCGATCGATTGGGGCTTTAGTCGCGATTTATATGCTGCGTTAGGTGAAAAATTAGACAATAATGCTTGGGCGCTACGTTTATATTACAAACCGTTTATTCGCTGGATTTGGCTTGGCGGATTATTTATGGCGCTGGGTGGTGTATTGTGTATGTTCGACCGTCGCTATCGGTTTAGTCAGATTTTAGCTAAAGACAATGTGCAATAAATCTGAATTGAAATAGTAGAGTATTGTTAATGAATAAGAAATTATATTTACCTTTAATTATTTTTCTTGCTTTGGTGGCGGCGTTTTTGGTGCAACTGCAACGCAATGCACAAGGGGATGATCCGAAAGCTTTAGAGTCAGCGTTAGTCGGGAAACCAGTGCCGGCAAAAACCTTGCAGGATTTATTTGCCGCAGATAAAAGCTATGACGAATCGCTGTTCAAACAAGGCAAACCGCTTTTGTTAAATGTGTGGGCAACGTGGTGTCCGACCTGTTATGCAGAGCATCAGTACTTGAATCAGCTCGCAAAACAGGGGGTGCCGATTATCGGTCTCGATTATAAAGACAGCAGTGCGAAAGCAATAAAATGGCTCAATGATTTAGGCAATCCGTATCAAGTGGTATTGAAAGATGAAAAAGGATCTTTCGCCTTAGATCTCGGTGTGTACGGCGCACCGGAAACCTTCATTGTCGATGGCAATGGCGTGATTCATTATCGCTATGCCGGTGATGTGAATGAAAAAGTTTGGCAGGAAACGTTACTGCCGATTTATCAAAAATTAGGCGGAGGGAAGGAGTGATGAGAAAAACACTTTTATTTTCTACCGCACTTTTCTTTAGTGTAACGGCATTTGGTGCCATCGATGCACTGAATTTCAGTTCGTCACAGCAAGAAGATGACTATCATTCTTTAACCCAAGAATTGCGTTGTCCACAATGTCAAAATAATAATATTGCCGATTCTAATGCGACTATTGCAGTTGATATGCGTGGTAAAGTTTTTGAGTTGTTACAAGAAGGCAAATCCAGAGAAGAGGTGGTGAAGTACATGGTGGATCGCTACGGTAATTTTGTGACTTATGATCCGCCACTTACGCCGGCAACCGTGGTTCTTTGGGGGGCGCCGATTGTCTTAATTTTGTTTGGCGTATTGTTTGTTTTTCGTCGTAAACAGTCACAAACGCTTTCCGTGGCAACAAAATGCGAGACTGCCACGACAACCGCTTTAAATGAAGAGGAGCAACAGCGCTTAAATGAGCTATTAAACAAGGAGAATAACAAATGACGTTATGGTTAAGCATTCTTGCACTAACGCTGATCGCTGCCTTGGTTTGTTTCTTTCCACTCTTGAAAAAAAGCATACAAAAACCATCAGTACAACGCGATACGTTAAATAAAGCCTTTTATTTTGAACGTTTAAAAGAAATTGAACGTGATGAAAAACAAGGGCTATTGGAAAATACCGAACAGCTTAAAGTGGAATTGCAACAAGCTTTATTAGAAGATATTCCGCAACACGCCTCTAATAAACTAGAGGAGGGCAAAAGTTACGGTAAATTGTGGTTTATTTCCGGTGTCTTAGCCTTGGGTATTATTGCGGTTTCCGCCTATTTCTCAGTGGGAGCTTGGCAGACAGAAATTATGTTAGAGAAATCTGTTGAAAAGTTACCGCACTTTTTTGAACGAATGAAAACGGAAGAAACGAACCCATTAAGTGAAAGTGAAATGCAACAGTTTGCCACAGCATTACGTTTGGATTTACAAAAAGATCCGACGAATGCAAAAAACTGGTGGCTACTCGGACAAATTGGTTTGAATTTGGATAAGCCGCAAATGTCTTTAGATAGTTTTGCACGTGCCAATAAATTAGATCCGAAAAATAATTTATATAAGCTGGCTTATGCACGTATTTTAATGTTCTCTGAAGATCCGACAGATAAATTAAAAGGAAACAATTTACTGCGTGAAGTGATTCGTGAAGATCATACGAACATCGATGCGTTAAGTTTATTGGCGTTCAGTTATTTTGAAACGGAAGATTATAAAATGGCGATTGTGACTTGGGCGATGATGTTAAAATTGTTGCCAAAAGACGATCAGCGTGTTTCCATTATTGAACGCAGCATTCGTTCTGCGCGTGATGCGCTAGATGCGCAAGAGCAGGAAAAACATCAACAAATGATGCCGGCACAAACGCCGACAGAAACACCAAAAAATTGAGGTAATATGATGAAAAACGTGATTTTAATCGTAGGTGCAAGTGTGCTTTTAGCTGCTTGTTCTTCTTCCTCTTCTCAAGGGAATGCGCCTTTGGATACACAAGCGGTTGCCGATTACCAAGCAAAGGTTTACAGCGGTAATACCGTTCCGGCACAATATAAAGTAAAGGCGGAAAAACCGGCAGAGAATGTTTTAAATGCCAGTGATAATGCGCCAAAACAGGTGATTTATCGCGAGCGCCACCCATCGATTATGGTGATGCCGTCAGTGGGGTATTATCACGGTTGGTAGTTTCAACATAAAACGCGGTTATTTTTCACCGCACTTGCTTTAAAGAAGAGCGAAGTTTCTTGGAGGAGCTTCGCTTTTTTTATGCGCCAATCTCTCTCTAATTGCCCTCGGTAAAGAGGCACTCACCGTATTTCAATCCATCACTCTTAAGTGGTAAAAGCCACAAAATAATCAGTTGAATTTAAAAAATTGATCAAAAACAAGAAAATGCTAAATATCCATAGAAAAAATATGTGCATTTGGTTATGTTAGCGACGATTTAAAGTCTTTATGTCTTCTATCATATTGTTATTAATGATAAAAATTCTCATTACTAACAAATGATAATAGATATTTTATCATCTTCTATTAACGCTAATAGAAGCCATATTTATAACCTTATTGGAGTGATTATCGTGAACGCATTGAGAAAAAGCTTACTCGTAGCAGCTTCTTTCGCAGCTTTCGGCGTATGTAATTCGGCGATGGCGGAATTGGTGTATAAACCGGTTGAGCAGCCGGTTGAAGCGCCTAACCCAAATCTAAAAATTGAAGCGGTGAATGAAAAATTTGCTGAGAAGTACCCTAAACAATTTGAATCTTGGAAAGCTACTGAAAAAGGTGACAAAATCATCTATGCAGATGAACAAGATCCACGTTTAATCGTGTTATGGGGCGGTTATGCTTTCGCGAAAGAATATAACGCACCTCGTGGTCACGTTTATGCTGTGAAAGATGTGCGTGATATTTTACGTACCGGTGCGCCAAAAACCGCAAATGACGGTCCACAACCTATGGCGTGTTGGACTTGTAAAGGTCCAGATGTGCCACGTTTAATCGCAGAATGGGGTGAAGATGGTTACTTTAGTGGTAAATGGGCAAAAGGTGGTGCTGAAGTTGTGAACTCTATCGGTTGTGCCGACTGTCACGACACAACGTCCAAAGATTTTGCAGAAGGTAAACCGGCATTACGTATTGCGCGTCCACACGTACTTCGTGCGTTGGATCACCTAAATAATGCGCTTCAAGCCAAAGCGAAAGCCGCAGGCAAAGAGCAAGCCGATTTAAGTTTCAATACAGCAGCACGTACTGAAAAACGCGCTGAAATTTGTGCTAACTGTCACGTTGAATACTATTTCGCAGGCGATCTAAAACAAGTGACCTTCCCATGGGATAACGGTCAAACTGTGGATGATATCGAAAAATACTACGATGACATCGGTTTCAGTGACTGGACTCACTCTCTTTCTAAAGCACCGATGTTAAAAGCACAACACCCTGACTTTGAAATTTGGTCTTTAGGTATGCACGGTAAAAACGGCGTAACTTGTATCGACTGTCACATGCCTAAAGTACAAGGTAAAGACGGTAAAGTTTACACCGATCACCAAATCCAAAACCCATTTGATGCCTTTGATACCACTTGTGCAAACTGCCACGATCAAAGCAAAGAAAAACTTAAAGACATCGTTGCTTCACGTAAAAAAGAAGTGAAAGACATCATGGGTCGTTTAGAAGATCAAGTTGTTCGTGCTCACTTTGAAGCGAAAGCCGCATGGGATGCCGGCGCAACAAAAGAAGAAATGGAACCGGCTTTAATGGATATCCGTCACGCTCAATGGCGTTGGGACTACTCTGCAGCAAGCCATGGTGGCCACATGCACGCACCTGATGTAATGCTTCGCGTATTAGGTTCTGGTTTAGACAAAGCAGCTGATGCTCGTGCTAAACTTGCAGCAATCTTAGCTAAACATGGCGTGAAAACTCCGGTTGAAGTACCAGATATTTCTACAGCTGACAAAGCATGGAAAGTAATGGGTATTGATATCGAGAAAGAACGTAAAGCGAAAAAAGAATTCTTAGAAACTGTTGTACCTCAATGGGTAAAAGAAGCGAAATCCAATGGCAAATTAGCTGAAGATACCGCAACAAAACAATAAAAAAAGAACCGCACTTTGTAACTAAAGTGCCGAAGTGCGGTCATTTTTAACCCTATATTTGAGGTAATCAGAATGAATTTAACGTCTCTATTCCGCAAACCGGCAAAAGCCCTTGCATTGCTTGCAGTATTGGTCGCCGCACCAATGCTTGCACAAGCAGAAGGTCAGCCGTCTGCAGCGGACAAGTTTACTTACGAACCGCAATTGGATAATCAACGCGATCCAAACCAATATTGTGCTAAATGCCATAAATTCGACAAAGTCGATAAAAATCAAACCTTGGATCAATCCGGTGGTGAATTACACTTCGGTAAGTTTCATGGTGCGCACTTAAATCAGAAAAATCCGAATAACGGTAAACCGATTAATTGTGTGAACTGTCATGGCAATATTTCTGAAGATCACCGTCGTGGTGCAAAAGACGTGATGCGTTTTGGCGGCGATATTTTCGGTGAGAAAAAACCGATGTATAGCGCACAAGAACAAAACCAAGTCTGTTTCTCTTGTCACCAACCGGACAAACTTCGTGAAAAACTTTGGGCGCATGATGTTCATGCAATGAAATTGCCTTGTGCAAGTTGCCACACATTACACCCGAAAGATGATGCGATGAAAGGTATTCAACCAAAAAATCGTGTGAAACTTTGTGTGGATTGCCACGGCGAACAACAAAAACGCAAAGCGGCAAAAGAAGCACAATCACAAACGCAATCAACCGAACAAAAGGATAAACAATGACAACTTGCTCACGCCGAAACTTTGTTTCCGGCATGGGGGCGTTGATCCTTATGACGGGAACATCAGTGACCTCTTTAGCGAAAGAGGAAAAGGCGGATAAACCGAAACGCTACGCGATGGTGCACGATGAAACCGCGTGCATTGGCTGTACTGCGTGTATGGATGCTTGTCGTGAAACTAACCACGTGCCTGAAGGCGTTTCACGTTTGGAAATTCTCCGTAGTGAACCTTATGGCGAATTCCCGAATCAAGAGTACGAGTTTTTCCGTCAATCTTGCCAACATTGTACGAATGCACCTTGTGTGGCAGTTTGTCCAACCGGGGCATCATTCATCGATCCTGAAACCGGTATCGTGGATGTGAATAAAGATCTTTGCGTCGGTTGCCAATATTGCATTGCCGTCTGTCCATATCGCGTACGTTTCATTCATCCGGTACACCGTACTGCAGATAAATGTAACTTCTGTCGTGATACCAATTTGGCACAGGGTAAACAACCGGCTTGTGTTGAAGCCTGTCCAACCAAAGCATTAACCTTTGGGGATATGAATGATCCGACAAGCTCAGTGGCACGCAAGGTGAAACAAAGTCCTGTTTACCGCACGAAAGTGGAATTAGGTACACAACCGAATCTTTACCATATTCCATTCCAACACGGAGAACCAAGAAGATGACATTAGATTATCCTGTTCCGTTTCACACACCTAATTTGGTGTGGGATTCAACAATCGCTATCTACTTGTTCTTACTTGGTATTTCTTCCGGTGCGGTACAATTAGCGATTGCGTATAAACGTAGTAACAAACTTGAAAATCCAAACAAAAACTGGATTATTCGTGCTGCTGCCGTATTGGGGAGTGTGCCGACATTAATCGGTTTAACCTTGTTGATTTTCCACTTGGCGCGTCCTTGGACATTCTGGAAATTGATGTTTAACTATCAATTTAATTCAGTGATGTCTATGGGGGTCATGTTATTCCAAGTGTATATGCTGTTTTTGGTTTGTTGGTGTGTCGTTATCTTCAAAGAAGATATTATGGCATTGATCCAACGTTTTATGCCAAAACTCCGTTTTATCGGTAACATTATCAATGTATTAGAACGCATAACCTCCCCTGTTGAAGTCATTCTCTTCATCTTAGCTGCGGTGCTAGGGGCTTATACCGGCTTCTTACTTTCCGCGTTGATTAGCTATCCGATGTTGAATAATCCGGTATTACCGGCGCTATTCCTTGCCTCCGGTACATCATCAGGTATCGCAGCCACCTTCTTATTTATCCTGATTGCAGGTAAATTAAAAGGCGATTCCCACGAATCACACTTCATTCATAAATTTGAAGTGCCGATTATGGTAACAGAGCTCGGTCTATTAATCTGTTTCTTCGTTGGACTCTACTTCGGTGGCGGGCAAAAAGTGGTGGCGTTACATAATGCGTTATCCGGCTTCTGGGGCGCAGTCTTCTGGATTGGGGTATTCTTTATCGGTATCTTAATTCCATTGATTGCCAATATGTTTGTTAGCGATCGTTTAAAATTCAACAAGAATTTTATCATCCTTGTGTCGATTTTCGACTTGATTGGGGTGTTATGCTTGCGTTACTTTATTCTGTACGCAGGACAGCTTACAACTGCATGATAAGGTTTTTGTTTGTATCAAAAGGCGTAGTAAAATACGCCTTTTTGTTTGGCGTTATTTTCTTTGGCAAAGAAAAATAAAAATAAAAAAGAAAGACGGCTCAAAGAAGGAAATCTGATTTGTTTTTTCTACGAGTAAAGTGCGGTTAAAATTTTAAACGTTTTTATCTCACTTTCCCCTCTTTAGCAAAGAGGGGAAGGGGAGATTTGGCAGAAGTGATTTCAATCTTATAGGTTGTTCAATATCGTCAATATCTCCTCTTAACCTCTTCTTTCTTAAAGAGACGGTATAAAATGCAGGCGAAACCTGAAGTGATACAAAACCCACATGACAATCTAAAACACGAGATTATTTTATGATCCCTGAACTAGGCTTTCTTTCTCTTCTTCTTGCTACGATGAGTGCGTTGCTGCTTGCCGTTGTTCCACAACTTGGGCTTTGGTTGCGTAAGCCGGCACTGACCCAATTAGCTTGGGGATTAAGCTATTGCTTCGGCTTATTTACGTTAGTCGCTATTGCCATTTTGGCATATTCCTTTGCGGTGGATGATTTTACCTTGGAATATGTCGCAGCCCATTCGAATTCTCAATTGCCAACGTTCTTCAAAATTGCGGCGACCTGGGGTGGGCATGAAGGTTCGATGTTGTTCTGGCTATTTTCACTTTCAGTTTGGGTTGTGCTGTTTGCATTATTTAATCGAAAAAATGACCGCACTTTTGTCGCGCAGAGCTTGGTGGTTTTAGGCTTAATTTGTTTTAGTTTTGCGGTTTTTATCGTCTTTTTTTCTAATCCGTATGGACGCCTATTCCCTGCACCATTGGAAGGTCGCGATTTGAACCCGATGTTGCAGGATGTGGGGCTTATTTTCCATCCGCCGTTGTTGTATCTCGGTTATGTTGGCTTTGCGGTGAATTTTGCCCTAAGTGTTACCGCCTTGTTGCATCAACATTTAGAAAGCCAAATTGCCCGCGTGATGCGGGTTTGGGTATTGGTCTCTTGGTTGTTTTTAACGTTAGGCATCGTGCTGGGGGCATGGTGGGCATATTACGAACTTGGCTGGGGTGGCTGGTGGTTCTGGGACCCGGTAGAAAACGCGTCATTAATGCCTTGGTTATTAGGTTTAGCGCTGTTACATAGTTTAATTGTCAGTGAAAAACGGGGCATCTTTAATTATTGGACAACGCTTTTCTCGCTGTTAGCGTTCGCTTTCAGTGTACTCGGCACCTTTATCGTGCGCTCAGGCGCATTGACTTCTGTACATGCTTTCGCAGTCGATAGCCAGCGTGGTACGGCATTGTTGGTGATTTTCTTCCTGTTGACTGTCGGGGCGCTCGGTTTGTTTGCTTTCAAAGCGAATATGCAGCAACAATCTGTGAAATTAACGTTGCTTTCCAAAGAAAGTGCGGTGCTTTTTTTGAATGTTTTATTGAGCATCGCGACCGTCAGCACGTTTCTCGGCACTTTCTATCCCATGTTATTCCAAGCCATGAATTGGGGCTCTATTTCTGTTGGTGCGCCTTACTTCAACAGTATTTTCCTTCCGCTGATTGCCTTGGTGTTAATTGCCATGGTGATTTCACTCGGCTTGCATTGGGCAAAAGCGGATAAACGTATTTTATTAAACCGTGCCCTGTTATTGTTGCCGTCTTTGTTGCTTTCCTATTTGGCCATTCACCACTTTATGCAAAATGACAGCGCGTTACAGTTTAAATGGACAGCCTATTTCCTACTCACCTTAGCGATTTGGTTGTTATTGGCAACATTATGGCAAAACTGGCGTAAGTTAGGTCTTTCTCACTATGCGATGATTTTTGCGCATAGCGGTGTTGCCATTGCAACCATGGGCGCCGTCATGAGCAGTTATTTCGGTAGCGAAATTGGTGTACGTTTATCGCCACAACAAAGCCAACAGCTTGGTGCATTTAATTTTCACTATGAACGATTTTCCAATGAAATCGGTCCGAATTTTACGGCTGAAGTGGCAACGTTTAGCGTGACAGAAAAGGGCAAGCCGTATGCCGAATTACAGCCTGAACGCCGTTATTATGATGTGCGTACCATGACCATGAGTGAAGTGGGGCTTTCTGGTGGTTTTTGGGGCGATTTGTATATTGTTATGGGCGATCCGCTTGGCAAGGGGGAGTTTACGTTCCGACTTCATTATAAACCGTTGATTCGTTGGTTGTGGTTCGGTGGTATATTGATGGCATTGGGTGCATTGTGTTCTGTGCTGACAACGAAACGAAGAGGAAAGCGTGATGAATAGAAAAGTGATTTTCTTCCTGCCATTAGTATTGTTACTTGGCGTATGCGTTTTATTGTTGGCGGGATTGAATCAAGATCCTAAAAAAATCGCTTCTGCGTTAATTGATAAGCCTGTGCCTGAGTTTTATCAGGCAAATTTATTGGATAATCGTCAAACGCTCAGTCCAAAAGATTTTCCGAAACGCCCATTTTTGATCAATATTTGGGGAAGCTGGTGCGGTTATTGTCAGCAAGAGCACCCATTATTGCTTGAGTTAGCAAAAGAGATTCCTATCGTGGGTGTGGACTATCGCGACAAACCACAAAATGGTATTGCGATGTTGCAACATATGGGCAATCCTTACACTTTAGTGATTGATGACAGCCGTGGCGAACTGGCGTTAAAACTTGGCGTGGACGGCGCACCGGAAACCTATTTAGTGGACGCCAATGGCATTATTCGTTATCGTCATTCCGGCTTATTAGATCGGGAAACTTGGCAAAAAACTTTCGTGCCTCAACTTAACCAGCTATTACAACCATGAAACGATTTCTCGCGTTAATTTTTTTATTTGTCAGTGTGAATGCCATTGCTGAAATGGTGGATACCTTTGAATTTCATAACCAGGCGGATCGTACCCGCGCCGTGGAATTGGCGAAATCTTTGCGTTGTCCGCAATGCCAAAACCAAAACTTAGTCGAGTCTAATTCACCGATTGCTTACGATTTGCGTATTGAAGTGTATAACATGGTGAATGAAGGCAAAACCAATCAGCAAATTATTGATTCCATGACATCGCGTTTTGGGAACTTCGTCAATTATAAGCCGCCATTCCAATGGAATACCGCATTGCTTTGGTTATTACCGATAGGCTTGTTGCTGGCGGCATTTGGGTTGATTTGGTATTCCAGTCGCAGTTCATCACCGCTTGAAACTGAAAAACAGGCGGAAGATCTACCGCACTTTCAATCCTTAAAAGAGAAAAGTGCGGTCAAATTTGAGCTTAAATCGACACTCCTGGTTTTCGCTTTATTGCTTGCCATTCCTTTCGCGTATTATTTTTCTCTGGAACGCTTTTCTCGCGTACAGCAAGGTGAGCAGGAACAAATTGCACAACATAATCAGCAACTCGAAACGTCGGAAGAAAATAAAACCGAGGCGATTATCGGCAAAATTCAGGATAAATTGCGCCAAGATCCGAATAGCGCGGAAAACTGGATTAAGCTGGGTGACGCCTATATGCAGAATAACGATTTTGATGACGCTCTTGTTTGTTATGGTAATGTCGAAAAAATTGATGGTCCTAAGCCGACCACGCAAGGCTTGATGGCGATGGCATTGTATCTTCAAGCAAATCAACAGATTACGCCACAAGTACAGCAATTCTTGAATGAAGCGTTGGCTCAAGATCCGAAGGAAATCTCCGCGTTATCTTTGTTGGCGGCAGAAGCCTTCAAAACACGCGATTATTCCACCGCACTTGATTATTGGCAGCAAATTTTGGATTCAGGCAACTCCGCGGTGGATCGTCGCGCTACGATTCAGAAAATGAAAATGGTCGATTTCATGCAGAAGGGAGAGTTGCAGTGAGCCACCATGCCATTGAAACACTGATTATCGGCGCAGGTGCGGCAGGCTTATTTTGTGCAGCGCAATTAGCAAAGTGCGGTGGCAAAGTCAGAATTTTAGATAACGGCAAAAAAGTTGGGCGAAAAATTTTAATGTCCGGCGGGGGTTTTTGTAATTTCACCAATATGGAGCTTTCTTCAGATCGTTATCTCAGCCAAAATCCCCATTTTGTAAAATCCGCTTTAAAACGCTTTACCCAATGGGATTTTATCGGTTTAGTGGCGGAGTATGGCATTCCTTATCACGAAAAAGAGCTCGGTCAGTTGTTTTGCGATAACGGCGCAGAAGATATCGTCAATATGTTATTGGCAGAATGTAAAAAATACGGCGTGGAGATTGCTTTACGACAAAGCATTTCTGCTGTGGAAAAAACGGAAGGCGGTTTTTCTGTCGTAACAAATGGTGAAACGTTGCATTGTTCTCATTTAGTCGTTGCTACCGGCGGTTTGTCTATGCCGGGCTTGGGCGCAACGCCTTTGGGTTATCAAATCGCCGAGCAATTTGGCATTCATGTGATTGCACCACGGGCAAGTTTAGTACCTTTTACTTGGCGTGAGTGCGATAAGTTTTATGCCGCGTTATCTGGCATTTCCTTAGATGTCGCCGCGAGCAATCAACAAAAAACCTTTACCCATCAAATGCTCTTTACTCATCGCGGTTTATCCGGACCGGCGATTTTGCAAATTTCTAACTATTGGCAACCGGGTGAAAGCATTCATCTTGATTTATTGCCGGGACAAGATATCCGTCATCATTTAATCGAACTGCGCCAATCTTCACCGAAATTACAGTTAAAAACCGTATTAAGCCGTTTATTACCTAAAAAATTAGTGGAGTTATGGCTTGAAAAAGGCTTTATACAAGATGAAGTCATTGCCCAATTAAGTAAAGTGCGGTTAGAAAATTTGGTAAATTTAATCCACCACTGGCAGTTTGTGCCGAATGGCACGGAAGGCTATCGCACTGCAGAAGTGACCATGGGGGGCGTGGATACTCATGAAATTTCCTCCAAAACCATGGAAAGCAATCACGTGCAAGGCTTGTATTTTATCGGCGAAGTATTAGATGTTGCCGGCTGGCTTGGCGGTTACAATTTCCAGTGGGCGTGGAGTTCTGCCTATGCCTGTGCGCAGGCGATTGCGAATAAATAAGCCCGTGTGTATTTTTATTGCTTTTATTTTTTCGTTAATTTTTTGTAAAATTTCAATCCAGATCACAGAATGTATTTTATTTATCAGGCATAATG
>NZ_CABFLM010000136.1 GCF_901873365.1 uncultured Aggregatibacter sp. | reverse complement strand
ATCCTGATGTACCTGGTGATAAAAGAGTACTTATTCATAATAATAATTTTTATTCAATCATTGAATTAGGTGATGATGGCAATAAATTTATAAAAGTTATAGAATTTTCAAAAAAATAAGTTTTTAAAAATATATAGATAGAATTCCTCCACGATAGCGCGCGTCTCCTGACGCGTGCTTTTTTATGCCCCCACGATAGCGCAAGCGTCCACGCTTGTGCTTTTTTCATTTTAGTTACAGGCACAAGCGTGGACGCTTGCGCCATCGTAGGGGCTTGCGCCATCGTAGGGGCTTGCGCCATCGTAGAGGATTGTTAATTTTAGGCTTATGACATCTTCTTGATATTACCTTGCTGCGTGGTGAACAAGGCATACCATACAATCGTGAGGAAAAAGTAAAATAAATTCCCTGAATTATGGGTGAAGAAGCTTTGGCTTAGGCAGTAAATCATCACGGCGAGTACATGAAGGGTGCCTAATGTGGCAATTAATTTTGTTTCTGCGGAATCGCTTTTTAAGCCAGGCATAAAACGGCGTAGCGGTATAACAAAGATTGCTAAAAAGGCGACTAATCCAACGATGCCACGCTTAGAAAGATCATCTAAATATTGATTGTGCGCATGCGTAAATTGCCCGGCGTATTGGCTGATGATGCCTTGTTCGGCTAACTGGTGGCGTTTTTGGGGGGGGGCGCCTTGTGTTCCCCAGCCCAATATCGGCTTTTCTTGTACCATGATGAAGACGGATTGCCACATATCAAAACGTGCGCCGACAGAGGTAGAACCATTGCCCTGTTCTAAATATTGTTGAATATCATCTTGTGCTGCCGCAAAACGCTCACTTATCTGATTATTTGGTATTTGCGTGATGCCGATAATGGCGAGAGTAAACAAGCCAATCAACGTAATAAAGAAGGTTTTTGATAAATTGCGGCGATATATCCAAAGTAATGCAATCAAGAGAATGGGCAATGCCGGCCAACCGCCACGCGCCGTGGAAAGAATGCTGCCTAAGATGCCAAATAAAGCGGCTAGTATACAAAGTGATCTGCCCCCCAAAAGTTGGACAGGTTAGTTAACTTAAATATTGAGCTCGGTATTGCACCGGGCTCAATCCTTTGAAAGCAAGTTTAATTCGTTTTTGGTTGTAATACACTAAATATTCTTCAATTTCAGCCTGTAATTCAGCAATTGAATGATAAGTCCGAGAGTAAAAGCACTCTGATTTTAATATTGCAAAAAAACTTTCAATCACCGCATTATCGTAGCAATTTCCTCGGCGGCTCATACTTTGAACCGCTTTACCTTCCAACATCTTTACCCATTCCGCCGAGCCATACAATACGCCTTGGTCGCTATGAATAATCGGGCATTCTGTCGGTTTAAGCCGACTAAGCCCTTGTTCTAACA
>NZ_CABFLM010000135.1 GCF_901873365.1 uncultured Aggregatibacter sp. | reverse complement strand
CTCGAATCGCGACGGGTATCTCTTGGAGCTCACCCAGTGAGCTCCAAGAGATACCCGTCGCGACTCGAGAGCAGAGCGGGGTTCTTTGCTTCCACTCGAGATGAATGCCTGTCTCCCCGGGTGCGTCTGGAATGCAACCCCGAGATCCCTGTCGCCCCTGGAGAGGAACATTGGCTTCTGGACACAAGCCTAGATGAGGTCTATTGGCCCTGCAGTCACTCGAGAGCAATCCCCAGCTTTCCTTCGCAACTCGAATGGAAGATTGGACTTGCCTGGGCCAACACAAGAGGCAGCCTGAATTCCCCGTCGTAACTCGAGAATCCCGCCGTAACTCGAGAAAAACCACGTGGCTCCCCCGTCATCGCAAGATGAAGCCCTTTCCCGCTACAGCGCCTCAGGAGAAGTCCCACGTTAGGAATTGGAGGTCGAAAGGGCACTTGGCACCCTTGATGCGACCCACAAAGTTCCCCGAAATCCCGGTCTCCCTCGAGAGGAACACCGAGGTTTTCCGGCACCCCCTCCTCTGAGCCCTTTCTCCCCTCCTGATCTGGACAGGAGGGTCGACTCCCCTGCTTTGTCTGGAAGGGGTTCCCGACCTTCCGGTCGCACCTCAGGATGAGGCCGGTCTCACGAAGACATTCCAGACGTGGCCTCGTGGGTGGTTCCACATTCCGTAGGACCCCGATTTCCCGGTCCCCTCTTGATAAGAACCCGATGCCCGGACACCTCTCCGAACTCCAGCCTGTGAATGCAGTCAACACGAAGGGGCAGTTTTTCCGTGCATCGTTCGGAAAAAACCCCAGGTTCCAAATACAGCTCGACAAGCGGCCTCTCTCCCCGGGGACATCTCGAGAGGCAAGCGGAGTTCCATGCCTCAACCCAAGACGAGGCCTGACTCTCCTGTCCCCAGTCTGCAGGGACCCTGCGATCGGAGTCTGAAATCAGAGGTACCCTGCGGTTCCTGCCTCAACTGGAGATGAGGCCCTCTTCCAATGCACCAAACCCAGTGGAGTCCCGAGAGGCCCCTCCCACCTCCAGTTTCCCTGGCTTCTCAGAGCCACCATGAGAAGCCCCCTGAGGTCACCTGCACAAGTCGAGGGAACCCAGGGTTTCCTGCCTCAACCCGGGAAAGACCTCGAGAGACCTTCTTCAACACGTCTCGAGGCCAGATTCCCCTACCATGGCTCGGGAGCAATGACGCGCTCCCCCTCGCCACTCGCATGGAGACCCGACTTCCCTGGCGCCCCACGAGAGGCTCACTGACCTCGCCGTCGTACCTCGTGAGAAACCGCACACTGGGGCCGCCGCTCGAGAACAACCCCGAGATTCCCCCGTCATCGAGAGATGAGGGCCTTCGTCTCCTGCATGGCCTAGCGACCAATCTCGCGACCTCTCTCCAAACGCCTCAGGAGGCTTGACTCCCTTGAGTCCACCCAGTGAGCTCCAAGAGATACCCGTCGCGACTCGAG
>NZ_CABFLM010000134.1 GCF_901873365.1 uncultured Aggregatibacter sp. | reverse complement strand
TTTAAATTACAAATTCTCCGACCTATCTTGAATAGAGAAATGAGTATCAGAGAAGCCGCGCGTTTTTACAATATTCCCTCCAACGCCTTAGTCGGGGCGTGGTTGAAACGGTTTGAAAAAAGTGGCATAAAAGGACTTATTCCTCGCAAACCATCAGGACGACCGCCGATGAAACCTAAATATGCCAGAATGCCACCGCCACCCAAAACAGAAGAAGACCGTTTGCGCCTGAGAATTTTACAGCTTGAAGCGGAGGTAGCCTACCTAAAGGAGTTGAGAAGGCTCAGACTTCAGGACGAAGCCGAGCAACGGAAATTATCCAAAGGTTAAGAACATGCTATCCGTTAAAATGGCTTTTAGGCTTTGCACAGTTAGCGCGTAGTACGTTTTTTGCTAAACGTCAGATTAAACCGGATAAGGATAAGAGGCTTAAAGCGGCGATTAAACGCATCAAAGCCCGGCATCCTGATTATGGCTACCGACGTGTTCATGCCTGTTTACCTGATGTAAATCATAAAAAAATCCAACGTTTAATGCGGGAGCTTGGACTTCAAGTGCGGTCAAGAAAAGGCAAGAAATTCACGACCTATCGAGGCACAATAGGCCATATTGCCCCGAATCGTCTTGAGCGTGATTTTACGGCAACCGGTCCGAATCAAAAGTGGGTGACGGATATCACGGAGTTTAAAGCGAAAGATGGGGGAAAAGTCTATTTATCCCCGATTTTAGACTTATTTAACAATGAGATAGTCGCCTTTAATCTCAGCTACTCGCCGAATTGGGCACAAGTTGAGTCAATGTTAAACATGGCGGGCAAACGCCTGAATAAGGTTGAGGGCTTGATTTTACATTCAGACCAAGGCTGGCAGTATCAGATGGTAGCTTATCGTCGAATACTTGCCGAGCGGGGTATCATTCAAAGTATGTCAAGAAAAGGGAATTTCTTAGATAACGCCGCAATGGAAAGTTTCTTTGGGCGATTAAAAACGGAATGCTTTTATGGCAAGGAATTTAAAACAAAAGAAGAGATAGTTGAAGCGGTAAGGGATTATTTGGACTATTATAACCACCGTCGAATCCAACTGAAATTAAAAGGACTGAGTCCGATACAATATCGTTGTCATTCCTTGAATTAATCGTCTAGATTTTGGGGGCAGATCATTATTTGATGTACCATGTTTCTTTATTTTTGTAATTTGGCAAAAAGAACTGTTTTTTGTTCATATTTCAAAAAGAGTGATTAAAGCCTTGTACTATAAGGCTTTAATCACATTTTTACTAACTATTTTGTCCTATATACCTTTTAAAATCAAAGCTTCTGAATAATTATTAGCAATCTTTATTAACTAACTCCAAGTCTTATCCTGAAAAATTATTTGTTTGTAAATAATTTTCAGCATGAGAAGACAATAAAATACGGTATGTTGTAAAGAAAGAATGGTATTTATCATTCTTTTTTGCTAGGAAACGGTTGCATAGTTGTTGGA
>NZ_CABFLM010000133.1 GCF_901873365.1 uncultured Aggregatibacter sp. | reverse complement strand
CGCAGCCAGGGGGCGCTTAACGGACGTTATTGTTATGATGAGATGGGGCGCTTGGTCCAACAACAGGCAGGACTTGCAAATCAACAAAACGCCGTGCAAATCGACCGCACTTATGGCTATGACGAATTGGGTCACCTTATCCAAACCCGTACCCACTGCCCACAACAGCCCTTTGAGGCACCACAACAGACGCAGTATCAATACGACAACTTGGGACGCATTGCCAAAGCGGCTAGCCAAGGGCATAGTCAGCATTTTTACTTTGACCCGGCAAGTAACCTTATCAACGACCCGACGGAAAAGGTGATTAACAACCGCCTGAGCCACTATCAAGGTGTGCGTTACACTTACGACAGTCTCGGAAACCTCACCGAATGCCAAACTGCTAATGGTGACTATCAGCGTTATACCTACGACTTAAAACATCAACTGATTCGGGCAGATATCCATAACCGTTACACCACCGAAAGCTGGGTGTATGATTATGACCCACTGGGCAGACGGATTGCGAAATCCAAACTGAACAAACAAGGCGAAAAACAATGCCACACGCAATTTATCTGGGCGGGCTCACACTTAGTGCAGGAGATTCGCAAAGGGAAAAACAACGAAAAAACCGACCGCACTTTCACTTACATTTACACCCATCCCGACAGCTATGAACCGCTGGCACAGTGTTATAAAGAGAGTGAAAACGCACAACATACCGTGAACTACTTCCACTGTGACCAAATCGGCGTGCCAAGAGAAATGACAGACAGCCAAGGCAAACTCCTTTGGAAAGGACGTTATGACGCTTGGGGACAGCTTATTCATGACAGCAACCGTCATGCCCAACGGACCACCCACCAACCGTTCCGCCTGCAGAACCAGTATGCCGACGAAGAAACCGGTTTGCACTACAACTTCTTCCGCTACTACGACCCGCATATCGGGCGGTTTACGCAACAGGACCCGATTGGATTGATGGGGGGATGAATTTGTATTCTTTGGCTCGAAATGCGATTTCTTATGTTGATCCATTAGGATTATCGCCAAATAATAATGTTGATCAGTTTGGGGATTATTATGGTTCCTCTGCAAGAGCAGCTAAAATACCAACTTGTCAGTATTCTATTACCCTACAAACATTTGTTTGTAAATCAAAGAATCCAAATACACCAAATTTAATAAAAAGTATTGATCCTAGCTGTATTCATTCTGGTCGTAATGAACATAAAAATAATCCTGACTCGGTGAATGTACAAGATTATGGACCAATTTGGCCGGGGGTATTTACAATGAAACCAAATACCATTCCAGGTCATGAGGGATGGTACGCGTTACAACCTGTTGGATGGAGTAAGATTGATTCTATTTTACATTATCTTGGTGTCAAGAGGGCTGGGGCAAATTTGCATATAGGAACAGTATCTCATGGATGTATTACAGTTAGTTCAAGTTGCCAAGAACAGTTTGATGACATAATAAACTTTTTAAATGCTGAATCTGCAGCTGGTTATGAAAATATATTAGAGGTAGTGAAATGAAGAGAATGTTATTTATTATATGTATTTTTATTTTAATTGGTTTGATTTTATATATGTGTTTAAGAATCTTTTATCAAAAAAGATTAGATGAGGCTACTATTT
>NZ_CABFLM010000132.1 GCF_901873365.1 uncultured Aggregatibacter sp. | reverse complement strand
AGCCTTATCCCTATCCAAGAAGTGATGCCTATCATTGGTTGGAATGAACTTGAAAAAATTAGCCTTGAATACATTACTGGTAAGGTAAACGCCATTGTCAGCAAATTGATCCAAGAGAACCAACTTAAAGCTTATGATGATGATGTGCTTAAAAACTTACTCAATGGCTGGTTTATGCATATCGCAATACATGCGAAAAACCTAAAAGAGCTTGCCGATAAAAAAGGCCAATTTATTGCTATTTACCGCGGCTTTTTATTGAGCTTGAAAGATAAATAAAATAGATAGGTTTTATTTGAAGCTAAATCTTCTTTATCGTAAAAAATGCCCTCTTGGGTTATCAAGAGGGTCATTATATTTCGCGGAATAACATCATTTGGTGACGAAATAACTAAGCACTTGTCTCCTGTTTACTCCCCTGAGCTTGAGGGGTTAACATGAAGGTCATCGATAGCAGGATAATAATACAGTAAAACGCTAAACCAATAATCCAAATCCAGCCATCCCAAATTGGTAGTGAATGATTATAAATAACAGCAAACAGTAATGGGCCAATAACACCGGTTGCATTGGTAAGGCTCACCAATAATCCCTGTAAAGCACCTTGCTGATGACTCTTTGTTTGGATAGACATCACTCCCTGTAATGCAGGTAAAGCGATCCCATCACCAGCCAATAAAATTAAAACAGGGAAAACTAACCAACCTTCAGATATAAACGCTAAAAAGGCAAATGCACTACTATCTGCAATAAATCCGAGCAGTACTGCCGTTTTTTCGCCCCATTTAGTGGCTATTCTTCCTGCCACAAAGGCTTGGAATACTGAGTGTAAAAGACCAAGACCCGCTAATGAAAAGCCAACCATCATGCTATTCCATCCAAAACGATTTTCGGTAAATAGCACCCACACCGTTGCGGGAATTTGGCCTATCAATTGCGCTGAAAAATAAATAATCAACAAAATGGGCATCGTTTTAAATAAAGTGATGTATACCGAATTCGATTGCGTCTCAACCCCTACTTCGGTATCTGTATTATCACGTGTATTTTTGGTTTCACGGAACCAAAACATAACCACAAGGAAAGTGACAATATTTAGCAACGCAGCGATAAAAAAGGGACTATGCGGTGAAATCTCTCCTGCAAAACCACCAATAATAGGCCCCACTATTAAACCAAGCCCAAAACTTGCCCCTAACCAACCGAACCACTTCACGCGTTGAGAAGCTGAGGTGGTATCGGCAATGACCGATGCCGCGACAGCCCCAGTAGCTCCTGTGATCCCTGAAAGCAAACGGCCTAAATACAGCATCCAAAGCGCACTTGAAAAAGCCAGCAATAAGTAATCCAGCGATGCGCCTATTAATGACAACAACAGCACTGGGCGCCGACCAAATCGGTCAGACATTTTTCCAAGCCAAGGAGCAAAGATAACCTGCATTAACGCATAAAGTGCAAGCAATACGCCAAAGTGGTTAGCGATATCTTCCGAAGCAATAAATTCACGTAATAACGTTGGCAAGACTGGCATGATAAGGCCAATCCCCATGGCATCGAGTAACGTAATTACCAATGCGATCTTTGTCGAACTATTCATTTCACTTTTCTCTATCACTGATATGGAGTGGTAAAATAACTC
>NZ_CABFLM010000131.1 GCF_901873365.1 uncultured Aggregatibacter sp. | reverse complement strand
TTGCAATTTCTCTTTTATCTTATTTTTTATTCTATAGTATTGCCATAATATTTATATTGTTAGGAATTAAAGGAGGATAAGTTATTAGAAAAGATTATACCCCTTAGTTAAACATGGAGATCATAAAGCCATTGAATTTATTTCTTATGCTAATTTAGCAGGAGATGGGATTCCTAAAGATTTAGTGAAGTCTAATATCTGGAAGAATATCGATTTTACTAAGAGTTTTAGTGTCGGTGTTTCAGAATATGAGCAATTTATCTCATCTTAGAGAGAAAAGATTATGTAATGGCTTCCGTATTTTTACAACGTGAGGCTGAAATTGGAAATAAGGATGCTATCTTTACATTAAAAGATGATAAATATCTTCAAGAGAACCATTTAGCCGTAGATCCAAATTGGAAAAAATATTGGAAAGATTTTGATTACGATAATTTATACCCATTTTGTCTAGAAATAGAAGAATATAAATTTGATAAAAAATTAGACGATAGCATTTGCCAATCTGCAATTGATATATTGGGTGTAGACGGTTGTTATAGTAGAACGACTATTTATTCAGATACAAACAGACATCTAGTGCCCGAAGGGACTTCGGTTCAGTGTGAGGAAATTAAATAATGCAAAAAAATTTATTTATCATAGGGATAATATTTATTGCCATTTCATTATTTTTAGGATATCTCAAAAAAGATGTAGAAAATATTCATATGGAAAATGGTACTAAAAAGTTAATTGTTGAAAGCAAAACTTATACTCAAGAAGCCAATGGAGAAATGCGTTTAATCTCTTATTGGACAGAACCTAAATTTCAAGAATTAAAAAAACTTGCTGAATCCGGTGATAGTAAAGCACAAAGTACTCTAGGATATATGTATCTTAAGGGAGAGTTTGTCCATGTTGATTATGCTAAAGCCGAATATTGGTTAAAAAAATCTGTGACTTCTGGAAATCCAATTCAAAACGCCGAAACCCAATTTAATTTAGGATTTTTATATGAAGAAAAAGGTGATCTTGAGAATGCAATAAAATGGTATCTATTAGCAGCAGAAAGAGACTTTATTAATGCGCAAATTAACTTAGGAATACTATATGAGGAACAAGGATTAATTCCTGAGGCAAAGAAATGGTATAACAAAGCTTCTGATTTGGGTGACGGAGACGCTAAATATTACTTGGCATTATTATTATATGATGAGAGCCAAAATAATATTGAAGAGGTCTTGTCATTATTAAAAAGCGCTTTAGCTACAAGCTCAAATAAATCGAAAGTAGAATTCTCTTTATCTTGGCTATACTTAAATGATGATTCAGTTAAAAATAAGGATTTAGGTTTACAATATTTAGAAAGCTCAGCAAATAAGGGAGAAGTTGAATCTGAATTCTTATTAGGTGAAATTTATGAAAAAGGCGAATTATTCTCTAAGGATTTATCAAAAAGCCAATATTGGTATAAAAAAGCAGCAAATCAAGGTATGAAAGAGGCAATAGAAAAAGTGAAAAAATAACTTAACGCTCATACAAACTTCTTAGTTTGTCAAGATAATTATGAAACACATATTAATCTGTCTACAAATGCCAAACCGCCAATGGCGACTATCAGCGGTATACCTATGACCTGAAAAACCGGCTGATTCGGGTAGATATCCAT
>NZ_CABFLM010000130.1 GCF_901873365.1 uncultured Aggregatibacter sp. | reverse complement strand
ATGGTATATTAAATATAATTAATAAAGGTGGATTTTTAATTAGATTAGGTAAAAATGGATCAGATAGTAAAGTTCTTAAAGGAAAAAATGTCGCCCAAATAGAGATTAAACCTAAGAAAAATCAAGAGGTTTATTATCAAGACAAAGCTACAACTTATTGGCTTTCTGCGGACTCAAAAACACAAAAGAATAATCTTCTTCCCTTCGGTTGGGCATTAATTGAAGTTGATCCCACAACGGAAAATGAAGCCTTAAAAACGTGGTGTGAAGCTCAACCAAAATCAAAATTTGATCGTTCTGAAATTTTGGCAAAACGCGAAGCTCAAAAAGCGGAACAAGCACGCTTGCAAGCAGAAGCTGAAGCAAAACGCTTAGCAGAACAACAAGCAGAGGCTGAAAAACAAGCCTTGTTAAATTCACTATCAGATAATCAACGCCTTGTTATGGACTTTGTGGAAAAAGTACAATCCACCCGAGAACGCCAAGCGGACAATACCGGTTCGACTTTGTTAAAAGAGGCTCAAGCATTAATTGAAAGTGCGGTTGAAAATTGGGATGTTTCTGATCGTAAATTTGTACAAGCGCAAATTACGCTAGATTTGCTTAAATCTAAAATCGATTTTAAGAAGAAAGACACCGAAAAAAATCTGAAAAAATCTTTAAATAAACTGGTGGCAGAATGATTCCAAATTCTTTCCCCATAGCCCGTTACCAATTTGATTTTGTTGTAAAGGAGCCGATTTTATTGCCCGAATATGCAGGCTCCACTCTGCGTGGGGCATTTGGCCGTGCTTTACGGAAAATTTCCTGCATGACAAAACAAGAGGATTGCAAAGGCTGCCCGCTTTATCGCACCTGCCCTTACACCAACATTTTTGAAACGCCGGCCCCGACAGCGCATGAATTGCAAAAGTTCAGTCAAGTGCCGAACGGCTATATCATTGAACCGCCGGCATGGGGAGAGCGACTTTATGCCGAAGGTGAAACATTAACATTTTCGCTTGTGCTATTCGGACGGCTAATTGAACAGCTCCCCCTCATTGCTTTCGCTTTTAAACGGGCTTTTGAATATAACGTCGGGCGGGGAAAGGCAAATTTACTTGATATCGCCAAAGTTGAAGTAGATTTAACCCGACAATCCATTTTACAAAATGGAAATATCATCGAACATCAAAAAACAATCGAAATTCCGACCGCACTTGATAGTGTGGCACAAATCAAAATTGATACGCCTTTAAGGCTGCAAGAAAATGGCAAGCCTTTGCGAGTAAATGAGATAACGGCAGAACGATTTTTTATTTCTTTAGCCAAGCGCCTTTCCTTATTAAGCGAATTTCATTCTGAACCCTTGAATCTAGATTTTGGATTACTAAAAACCCAAATCGAACAAATTCAAGATAATAAATATTTAAAATGGCAAGATTGGACGCGCTATTCCTCCCGCCAAGATCAGAAAATGAAATTAGGTGGAGTAATCGGTCAGTGGCAATTCAAAAATTTATCACCGGAATTAGCCAAATTACTTTACATCGGACAATGGCTACATTGTGGGAAAAATGCCACTTTTGGATTAGGCAAATATCAGATTACAAATTTGTAATTCTGAATGTTAGCGATGAAAAATATAATAATACCGTTTGTTTTTTATTAAATAAGGATTGTTATGGCTGTTTGGTTTGTTTCTCGTCATCCTGGTGCGATTG
>NZ_CABFLM010000129.1 GCF_901873365.1 uncultured Aggregatibacter sp. | reverse complement strand
TAATGACAAAAAAGTGCGGTCATAAAATCAAAAGGATTCTGAACGTTGGCTTTGCCAACGGCTCCCCAGATAGCCCCCTTCTGACGCGTAGTTTTATCTATCTAAAAAATAAGCAAACTGAAGCTATTCATTAAAATAGTAAAAATCTGAATCAAACGAAATTGATATTTCAGGCACGCGTTAGGAAACGCGCGCTATCGTGGGGAAAAACAATATTGGTTATTTATTCACCAATCACATGATAAAAATGTGATCACGGTCAAAATTTTGTATAGCAAACGATTGCTTGAAATTGCGTAATAGAACAAAAAAGGTAGGATTGCCGCCGATATATTCACAATCTCATCAGGAGTCACTATGAAAAATCTTGTTAAACTTTCTCTTGTCGCCCTTTTAACCGCGGCAGCAATTCCCGCCATGGCGGCCAAAACCGAACCTTATACCAATCAAGGTACCAATGCCCGTGAAATGCTCGTGGAACAACCAATCCACTGGATTTCCGTTGAGCAACTGAAAAAAGAGTTGGAAGGCAAAGCACCGATTAATGTAAGTTTTGATATTGACGATACCGTGCTATTCAGTAGTCCTTGTTTTTATCACGGACAACAAAAATATTCTCCGGGTAAGCATGATTACTTAAAAAATCAGGATTTCTGGAATGAAGTGAATGCCGGTTGTGACCAATATTCTATTCCAAAACAAATTGCCATAGATTTAATTAATATGCACCAAGCCCGTGGCGACCAAATTTATTTCATCACAGGACGCACTGCCGGCGATAAAGATGGCGTTACCCCAGTATTACAAAAAGCCTTTAATATTAAAGACATGCACCCGGTAGAATTCATGGGTGGGCGTGAGCTTAGCACCAAATACAACAAAACTCCTGGCATTATCAAACACAAAGTTACCATTCACTACGGCGACAGTGACGACGATATTCTTGCTGCCAAAGAAGCTGGCGTTCGCGGCATCCGCCTCATGCGCGCTGCTAACTCCACTTACCAACCAATGCCAACCCTTGGTGGATATGGTGAAGAAGTGTTAATTAACTCAAGCTATTAATTTTTAAAAACACATAAAAAATTGACCGCACTTTGATCTGCCCCCAAAAGTTGGACAGGTTAGTTAACTTAAATATTGAGCTCGGTATTGCACCGAGCTCAATCCTTTTAAATCGAGTTTAATTCGTTTTTGGTTGTAATACACTAAATATTCTTCAATTTCAGCCTGTAATTCAGTGTTTGGGGGGAGTAATTTTTATGCGTTTGCACCAAATACTACGAAATGGATAGATACATTAGGTTGGTTTAAATATCATGGAAATTGGTGTGGACCAGACTGGACAGGGGGGAGAGAAGAGCAATACAGTAAGCTTCGAGACAATAACGGTTATTATGCTGAACCAATGGGAGTATTGGATACGGCTTGCAGGCAACATGACATTTGTTATGCTAAGTGTAGGGAACAATTCTCATGTTCAGGATTAGAAAAATATAACTGTATGGTAAGGTGTGATGACACTCTTGTGAATACATCTAAAAATATCCAACATGATCCTAATTCTTCTTCTATAAAACGTTGGGGGCTTGAAAAGGCAATTTCACAACACTATGGACCAGAAAATGATACTAATACTTGCCAAAACCCACCATCCCTCAATAAAACAATTAAAAAAACGTCTAAAAATCATAGGTGATATTATGAAAATTTATAAATATATAAG
>NZ_CABFLM010000128.1 GCF_901873365.1 uncultured Aggregatibacter sp. | reverse complement strand
AAGAAAAATTATTTTAAAATACTCTATTAGACTTCTATTTTTAATATATTTCATATTATACTTTATTTTTTCCGGCATAATTTCTTCAATATATGTTTTTTCAGGATCCGTCGATTTACCTAAAATCTCGTTTTCATCCATATATTCTATAGAGGCATAATCTGTAATACCCGGTTTTACTGAAAGCACTTTGTTCTGCTCATCATCATAAAGCTCAACGTATTTTCTTACCTCAGGGCGAGGACCAACTAAACTCATATCTCCCACTAATACATTAATTAATTGAGGTAGCTCATCGAGTTTATATTTACGGATAAAATAACCTGAACGTGTAATTCGAGGATCTCTTCCACCTACCGTAATCAATCCCTTTTTATCAGCATCAACTACCATAGAACGAAATTTAAATAAACCAAAATCTTTACCGTTTTGCCCAACACGAATTTGTTTATAAAATACAGGTCCCACGGAATCAATTTTGATCCAAACAGCTAAAACAATGAAAATAGGGGCTAGAATAACTAGCCCAACTAAACTTAATACAAAATCAAAAAAACGAATCACTTTACTTAACCTTATTATAAGCAGAGACCACTGTATCAATGATAAATTGAACTTGTTCATCTGTTAATTGAGGATAAATCGGTAGTGAAATTTCACCTTTATAGTTATCATAGGCCTGAGGATAATCTTCAATTTTATACCCTAAGTTCTTAAATAAAGTAAGCATTGGCATTGGGATAAAGTGAACATTTACAGCCACTTCACTCTTAGCTATTTCATCAATCATCGCATCTCGTTGTGCTTCAGTAAAATCTTTAATACGTAAAGCATACAAATGATATGAAGTCTCTTTTTCACCTTGTTTTGATGGTGGTAAAATTGCCCAATCATATCGTTTAAATGCTTCGCCATAAGTATCAAAAACACGTTTACGTTCTTTCAATAAATCTTCATAAATACGAATTTGTGCCAAGCCGATCGCTGCATTCACATCGGCCATATTAATTTTCATACCTAGGCCAGTAATATCGTATCGCCAACCACCGGCTTTACTCTTAGAGAAAGCATCTTTAGTTTGACAGTTTAATGCCATTTGGCGAAGCTCTCCATAGAGTTTAGCGTTATCAAAAGGTGCCGGCAAGTTAATACAAATTGCGCCCCCTTCAGCTGTAGTCACATTTTTCACGGCATGCAATGAGAAAATAGCAATGTCTGTTTCACTCCCTGTTCTCATACCCTTTTTGTACCAAGCACCTAAAGAGTGTGCTGCATCATTCAATACTAAAATACGGCCAAGTTTTTCTTGATTCTCGCTTTCAGCCTTAAAGAGCGGTCGAATTTCTGAAGATTTTACCAAATCCATAATTTCGTCATAATCGCAAGGGAACCCAGCAATATCAACAGGCATAATAGCTTTCGTTCTTGGTGTAATTGCTTTTTTAATCGCATCCAAAGAAATATTAAAATCTTCTGAAGTATCTACCATTACTGGTTTAGCTCCTGCATGTAACACCGCTAAAGCTGTTGCACTATAAGTATAGGCTGGCACAATGACCTCATCGCCTTCTTTTACGCCGAACCAGCGAAGCATCATAATCGCTGCAGAAGTCCAAGAGTTTACACAAAGCACTTCTTTGGCCCCTGAGAATTGTTTAATTTCTTCTTCTAAAGCTTTCACTTTAGGTCCTGTGGTAATCCAGCCTGAACGTAAAGAATCTACAACTTCATTGATTACATCTTCATTAACATATGG
>NZ_CABFLM010000127.1 GCF_901873365.1 uncultured Aggregatibacter sp. | reverse complement strand
GTTAAACAGTCTAAAATTTGATATAGTTATACTTGTCTACCAAGACAAAACTATTTAATTTTTAACATCATCAGGAGAATACTATGCCAACACCAGCATTTATTTCCATTGAAGGTAGTAATCAAGGAAAAATCACGGCAGGTGCATTTACCGAAGATTCCGTCGGTAATGTTTATGTTGAAGGTCATGAAGATGAGATCATGGCACAAGCAATTAGCCATATTGTTACAGTGCCAACAGATCCTCAATCAGGCCAGCCAGCCGGTCAACGCGTTCATAAAGCCTTTAAATTTACTTGCTCTTTAAATAAAGCAGTACCTTTAATGTACAATGCGCTAGCTTCCGGCGAAATGTTGCCAAAAGTTGAAGTGACTTGGTTCCGTACCTCTATTGATGGTCGTCAAGAAAAATTCTTCTCAACTGTACTAGAAGATGCCGTGATCGTTGATATGAATTTAGTCATGCCAAATGCACAAGATCCAAGCAACGCACCATATACTCAATTATTAGAAGTCAGTTTGAGTTATCGTAAAATTAATTGGGATCACACTATCTCGGGAACATCCGGATCTGATGACTGGCGTAGACCACAAGTTTAATTTTATAATCTTGATAAAAAGCTAAATAGAAGAACTATTTAGCTTTTTCTGTCAATAATGGCTATATAAAAAGAGGAAATATCATTGGTATTTTCTCTTTTAAGCAAATGAATGATAGCGGCCTAATCCCAAAGATAAGTGCCAACTTCGACTTTGCCTTTCCCTTCTTTCAGTTTTTTTCTCATCACTTTTCGCTAACTGGAAACGTTTTAACATTTGACCGCTCTTTATGGCGTCAGGGACGATTCGGATAATCTCAACATAAAGGTTTTCTATATCGCGTTATCACCCCTTGATGGCAATCGTCTCCTAACGCATGTCCAAAAAATACAAAAAGAGCGGTTGATTTTTCAGCTGTTTGATGAAAAATCTCTCGCTCTTTAAATTTCTCAAGTTTCCTAATAGTTAGCTTTATCCAGTTGCTATCGCCTGTAGGTTTAGCATTTTCAGGGCAGGCAATAAGGTTAAGTTTTTCGTTATTATACAGATCCACTTTAAAACGTTTTTTTACTCCATTTTCAATAAAATAATTCTTTATTGCTTCTTTTTCAGTATTTTTATTTGGGAAAAATGTGCCAGATATACTACTACCAGAATCTATAACTAATTTTTTTTCTTTTTATAAATTTCCTCTGGAATACCATCACGCCTTAATTCAATTGGATTTGAACAAAAATTATACCAAATAGACGAGCCTGGAATCGGTTCTAGTGGTAAACACGATAAAAGGGAGCTTCCCCTAGAATTATTATAAAACGTTTCATACTCTCTCTCCCAAAGTCATTCTACAAAGCCATATTAGACCTTTAACATCATTTTCATCTGCATAATATTCATGATTAGTAAACCGTAGCGTGCAACTTGTTGCACGAAATCGGGAACACCCGAAAGGATTAAATAACGTTCCGTGCATGATTTGGTCGTGCATCAAGATGCACGCTACGCACTAATATGGATAATAACATTTTTTATATTTAAATTTCCCTTAATGGTGCGCGTCTCCTGACGCGTGTCCAGAAATACAAAAAGAGCGGTCGATTTTTTAGCTGTCTTATGAAAAATCATTGCCAAATTAATTTGGATAGCAAGAAGTTAGGATGTAATCATTCTTAGAATTCTTTATGTGGAATTGACCTTTTTTCCCATTGCCAATATAAAAAGGTTCCTTAGGATTTATTT
>NZ_CABFLM010000126.1 GCF_901873365.1 uncultured Aggregatibacter sp. | reverse complement strand
ATTGATATAAAAGGCACGCGTTAGGAAACGCGCGCCATCAAAAAGGGGAGATTCATATTGTAGCGTGCATCTTGATGCACGAATGATTGCCCTCACACGCGTTTTTATTCGTGCAACAAGTTGCACGCTACGGGAAAATTCCACCTCGGTGCGTGATTGACGATTTCGTTCTGAAAGGTAAAATGTTCCTATATTCACTATTTGCTTGCCTTATTTTTATGAAAAAGCTGGATGGCAAGTATATAAAGTTAGTTGATGTGGAAGAAGGTAACAATGCCTTGCGCGATTACTATCGCCGATTCGGGTTTATCGAAGACGGTTGCCAAGATTTGATAATTTCGTTAGAGGCTTTAGAAGAACATCTAAGAGAAAAGGAGTAAGTAAAATGAAAGAGAGAAAATATTCCACTCAAGAGGTGTACAAACGTAGTGGTGAAGTTATGGATTTACTTCTCAAAGTCGCACCCAAAATGCTAGCAGATGAGCGTTATCTTTTCAAAGGCGATGAAACGCATGGTCCGAAAAAGGAAAATAGAAAAGTAGCGTAATGTAATTAATAAAGGATATAAACGGTTAGTTTTAGGCTAGCCGTTTTTTTATGCCTAAAATAAATATCCGCTTAAAAAACAAGCATTCAAACTTCATCTAGTGTGTCGCGTGCATCTTGATGCACGACCGAATCGCGCACGGAACGTGATTCACCACCTTTCGGATATTCATGATTTCGTGCGTAGCACGACCGATTTCCCTTTTGATGGCGCACGCTTCACAGCGTGTGCCGATAATCGATTGATATAAAAGGCACGCGTTAGGAAACGCGCGCCATCAAAAAGGGGAGATTCATATTGTAGCGTGCATCTTGATGCACGACAGATTCCACCTCGGTGCGTGATTTGCGATTTCGTGCAACAAGTTGCACGCTACGGGAGTTGATTTTGTGGGGGCGCACGATTATAGTAAAACGCAATTTATTGAGGAGAAAATAATGTTGCTGACTGAAAAAGGGTATGACGCATTTTTAGCTGAGAATATTGCGCGAGGCAATGAGGATATTCTGATGGGGCGTTGTCATTCGTTAGAAGAGGCGCGCGCAACATGGCAACACACCATTCAACAGAAAGCGGCCGAACTCGCGCAGTTGGATGAGCAACACGAGTCGGTTTATGGCTAATGTGATTTTGTCTAAACTCGCCACAGACAATATCAATGAAATCCTCGCCAATGTTTACGAATTCACCGGGTTTATTTCTACTCCGGAAAAACTCCTCGCCGAATTTGAAAAAACCTTCCGTTTGATTGCCTTTATGCCTGATGCCATCGGTCGTTTGCGCGAAGACGGTGAGCGTGAAGCCTTTTGTCGAAATTATCGTATTATTTATTGCGTTGTTGAAGAAACCGTGTATATCAAAACGGTAGTTCATAGCCGCCGGCTTTATCCCCAACCCTCATTTTCACCTTAAGTGCGTAGCGTGCATCTTGATGCACGAAAGAACCACGCATGGAACATTATTCAACCCCTTTCGGGTATTCACGATTTCGTGCAACGAGTTGCACGCTACGGGGATTAGTATTGTAAAGTGCGGTGATTTTTGAGTGTGTTTTTTGAGGCGATCCGGCGTTGCGGGGTGGATTTCGTTAATTGACAATTTTTTTGTGATACGCCATAATTTTGAAGAACTGGGGGACTCGTCCTCCCCCAGTAAGTTATCGAGTTAGTAAGCCGGCAAAGACCAGAGCAACAACACGATAACTAGGATAATGGTCTTCAACATTATATTATCCTCTTCATTGTAAGGTTTAAGCCTTACACTCACTTTCAAGATTGCCCCTTGAAAGTGAAATTATTATGGTTCGACACACCGAATTCATCAAGATGTCTTTTAAGAAAGCCCGGTAATCAATTATCGGGCTTTTTATTTCCTCCATTTATCCACCATACACACCTCGGTCACCATATAGCGTGCATCTTGATGCACGACCGATTGTTCTCACGAGCGTTTTTATTCGTGCAACTTGTTGCACGCTACGGGAGAGAATGATTCTACCTCGGTACGGAATGAAGTGCGGTGGTTTTTATGCGTGTTTTTTCGTGCAACAAGTTGCACACTACGGGGTGGAATAATGTTGTTGTTTTGCGGATTTGAAGTCGATGATATAAACGGTGTGTGCGCCGACAAGAAATTTAACGATGTATTTTCCGTTCAATAGGGGAATTTCTTTTTTCTTTCTGAGCCGGTAAACATCTGCTGTGTAGGAAAGCTTGTCTATTTCGCTTTTAACGGCATCGTAAAAATGCTCTGCGATAAGCCTATTTTGGGATTGTTGTAGAATGTAGCGAGCTTGGTTGCGTAATTTTTCCTCCGCCACGCTATGCCATTTAATGAGGTAATCAAACTTCATCGAGCTTTAATTCTCGGCGTAAATTTGCCATAACTTGTTCATGTGCAATGGATTTCACTGAGCCGTTTTCTAACTGTTCGAGCAGACGCTGTTCTTCCTCGGTGTAATACGGCTCTTTTTGTTTGAATACAGGCGGAGATGAGAGGGTGATTTGCATAGGATTCCCTGTTCGTTGAAGTTTGGTTTCATTCTACAATTCCTGCAATTATCACGCAAGCTACCCATAAAGTGCGGTGATTTTTGAGCGTATTTTTACGTTGTGAAGTGTCGCGTGCATCTTGATGCACGACCGAACCACGCACGGAGTGTTATTCAACGCTTTTGATGGCGCACGCTTCACAGCGTGTGCCGATAACCAATTGATATAAAAGGCACGCGTTAGGAAACGCGCGCCATCAAAAAGGGGCATTCATGATTTCGTGCAACGAGTTGCACGCTACGGGGAAATTCCACCTCGGTGTGTGATTGACGATTTCGTGCAACAAGTTGCACGCTACGATTCTTTTATTTTCAAGGCTTTTGATGGCGCACGCTTCACAGCGTGTGCCGATAATCGATTGATATAAAAGGCACGCGTTAGGAAACGCGCGCCATAAAAAAGGGAGTTGCACGCTACGGGTAAATAAAAAGAGAGGAAGGTTTCCTTTCCTCTCTTTGTTTGGTGTTGTGCGTTGATGTGTTCGCTATTCATCCAAGAAGCTGCGTAAGGTTTCGGAGCGGCTTGGGTGGCGCAATTTGCGTAGTGCTTTGGCTTCGATTTGACGAATACGTTCACGGGTTACATCGAATTGTTTACCAACTTCTTCTAATGTGTGGTCGGTGTTCATGTCGATGCCGAAACGCATACGAAGCACTTTCGCTTCACGCGGTGTTAAACCTTCCAACACTTCGTGTGTGGCGGCTTTTAGGCTTTGTGCGGTGGCGGAATCCAATGGCAGTTCCAAGGTGGAATCTTCGATGAAATCGCCTAAATGGGAGTCGTCGTCATCGCCGATTGGGGTTTCCATGGAAATCGGTTCTTTGGCGATTTTCAGCACTTTGCGGATTTTGTCTTCCGGCATGCCCATGCGCTCTGCCAGTTCTTCCGGTGTGGCTTCACGTCCCATTTCTTGCAACATTTGGCGAGAAATACGATTGAGTTTGTTGATGGTTTCAATCATATGCACCGGAATGCGAATGGTGCGGGCTTGGTCGGCGATAGAACGCGTAATCGCCTGACGAATCCACCATGTGGCATAAGTGGAGAATTTGTAACCACGGCGGTATTCAAATTTATCCACAGCTTTCATTAAGCCGATATTGCCTTCTTGAATTAAATCAAGGAACTGCAAACCACGGTTGGTGTATTTTTTCGCAATGGAAATCACCAAACGCAGGTTCGCTTCCACCATTTCTTTTTTGGCACGGCGTGCTTTGAGTTCACCTTGCGAAATGCGTTCGCAAATGTCTCGAATTTGCTGAATGGTGAGGTTGGTGTCTTGTTCAATTTGAACTAAGTTGGCAATCGCCTGACGTAAATCCGCTTCATATTGCACTAATTTTTCCGACCAAGACTTTCCTGCTGCCAAGGCTTTCACCAGCCAAACGTCTTGGGTTTCGTGTCCGATAAAGCTTTTTTGGAAAGTCGCTTTTGGCATTTTGGCATTATCCACCACGATTCTTTGAATCGTGCGTTCTTGGTTGCGCACTTGCTTCATGATGTCGCGCATACGCAATACTAAGGCATCAAACTGTTTCGGCACTAAGCGGAATGTGGTGAAAATCTCAGATAATACTTGAATTTCCGCTTTGGTTTTGGCTGAGGTGCGACCGTGTTTTGCAATGCTTGCCAGTGTTTTTTGATGTTGATCTTTAAGTACGGTGAATTTTTCGCGCGCAACTTCAGGATCAATGCTGTTATCACTATCGCTTTCATCACTGCTATTTTCTTCGTTGCTTTCTTCGTCCTCTAATTCATCTGTCGCATCGACACTTTCGCGTTCTTCATCTGACGCGAAGGTTTCGTCTAATTCGGCATTGTCAGCTTCGGTGATGACATTCGGATCAACAAAACCGGTAATCAAATCCGCTAAGCGGGCTTCCCCTCTTTCCACTGCGTCATATTGGTCAATGAGATTGGTAATGGCTTCAGGATAGGCGGCAACGGCGCTTTGCACTTCGTTAATGCCTTCTTCGATGCGTTTGGCGATGTCAATTTCGCCCTCGCGGGTGAGCAATTCCACGCTTCCCATTTCGCGCATATACATCCGCACAGGATCAGTGGTGCGACCAAGTTCTGCTTCTACGCTGGATAACACTTGGGTGGCTTCTTCGACAACATCTTCATCAGCGATATTTTCGTTGAGCATCAGATCATCGGCATCCGGTGCGGCTTCCAACACCTGAATGCCCATGTCGTTAATCATTTGAATAATATCTTCAATCTGATCCGCATCGACTAATTCTTCAGGCAGGCTGTCATTGACCTCGGCATAAGTTAAATAACCTTGCTCTTTCCCTTGTGCGATGAGTAGTTTCAATTGAGATTGTGGATTTTGATCCATATTTAATATCCGCCTTGCTGACTTATTTAGTGAAGATAAAATGCTAGGGATTTTAGCATTCTTACTAGGGTTTAACTATTTCTTTTCTTGTTTTTTTACTAACAAATGTGAAAGCTCTTGCTTTTCGTTAAGATCCAAGCCTTCCGCACGATCTTTTGCAATGAGCCATTGGATGCGCTTATCCACCAGTTGCAGATAAAAATAACGCAATGTTTCGCGAAACGTGTCTTCGATCTTATCGTCTTCAATCAAATGGTTCCACGCCAGCAATTTTTCAAGCGTCCCTTGTTGGGGTGTATTGCGCCAATGCTCCAGCAGTTGACCGGCACTAATGCCAATTTTTTCACGACAAAGTGCGGTCAGTTCTGTGAGTAAATCGTAGCCCGGCTCGTCTAAGTTTTTGAGCGGTTCCAAATCCGGTATGAATTTCACCAATTCCGGATTTTGTAACAATAACGCAATGAGAATCCGCATTGGCGTGCGCTTAAACTGCATGGTCGGCACGGTGGTTTCATTGTGTGGTTTTGCGGGATTCGGGAGCAGACTTTCCAGCTGTGTTGGATCCAAAATGCCTAATTTTTTCGCAAGCGTATTACGCAAATCCAACCGCAATACATCACCCGGAATTTGCTTAATTAGCGGAATCGCCAGTGCGGCAAGTTTCACTTTGCCCTCTTTTGAGGAAAAATCCACTTGCGGAGTTAAGTGCGCAAACAAGAATTCGCTCAAGGATTGCGCGTTCTCAATGTATTCCTCGAAGCCTTGTTTACCGTATTGACGAATGAAGCTATCAGGGTCTTCATCGTCCGGTAAAAAGATAAATTTTAGCTGCCGCCCGTCTTCTAAATAAGGCAACGCATTTTCTAAGGCGCGCCATGCGGCATCTCGTCCCGCGCGGTCGCCGTCATAACAGCAAATCACTTGTTCGGTGGCGCGAAAAAGTAATTGAATTTGTTCCGACGTCGTGGAAGTGCCAAGAGAGGCTACGGCATAATTCACACCGAATTGGGCCAATGCCACCACGTCCATGTAGCCTTCAACCACCAGCAGTTTTTGGGGTGAATCGTCCGCCTGTAAAGCTTCAAATAAACCGTAGAGTTCACTGCCTTTGTGGTAGGTAATAGTTTCCGGTGAGTTTAAGTATTTTGGTTTTTCATCGGTTAACACGCGCCCACCAAACGCGACCGTACGCCCACGACGATCACGAATGGGGAACATAATCCGATTACGGAATTTGTCGTACACGTTGCCTCGATCATTGCGCGACAACATGCCTAAATCGAACAGTTTTTGTTGTTCTTCACGGGTTTTGCCGAATTGACGATACACGGTATCCATGGCATTTGGCACATAACCGATTTGAAAACGATCAATGATTTCCGCTGATAAACCACGCTGTTGCAGATAACTTTGTGCCGGAATATTTAACGGCAATTGTTGCTGATAAAATTTGGCGATTTCCTGCATTAACTCATATAGATTTCGCTTAGTTTGGAAATTAACCTGCTTGCCGTTATCGTTAAAGTGCGGTCGTTTTTCGTAGGGAATTTCCAAGCCGAGAAACCCCGCCAGTTCTTCCACCGCTTCCACAAATTCCAGCTTGTCATATTCCATTAAAAAGGAAATGGCATTGCCGTGCGCACCACAACCAAAGCAATGATAAAACTGCTTTTTATCGCTCACGGTAAAAGAGGGCGTTTTTTCATGGTGAAACGGGCAGCAGGCTTGATAATCACGGCCGGCTTTTTTCAGTTTTACGCGGGAATTAATTAAATCGACGATGTTCGTTTTGGTTAAAATATCGTCTATAAATGTGCGGGGAATGGAACCTTTCATCGAGTATTCTGCCTCTTATTGTGAATGAAATATGAGCCTAACTGATGAGATTAAGAGAAAATAAAACCGTGAGCCTTGGAAGATTCACGGTTTTTATAACTCGAGTTAAAATGCGGTTATTAGTATAAACGTGTATTACGTGCGTTTTCACGAGCAACGCGTTTTGCGTGACGTTTTGCGCGGGTGGCATTTTCACGTTTACGAATCGTTGTTGGTTTTTCGTAGAATTCACGAGCACGAACTTCTGCTAAGATACCAGCTTTTTCGCAAGAGCGTTTGAAACGACGTAATGCTACGTCAAAGGATTCATTTTCACGAACTTTAATTACAGGCATAAGCCAATCACCTCAATGAGTTTAATTAATTTAATTGCAATTTAAATTTTATTTGTTGCCACAAGTTGCGGCAGATTCAATAAAGGTCGCAATTTTAATCCAAAGTCACCATGAAAGTAAAGGAAAGATTCGCCTTTTCCTGAAATCCGTGTTAATAAACTGGTTAAACCTGAGTAAAAAAGGTAAAATTTGTGGCATAAATCCAAGATAAACAGAGAATACAAATGCGAATTTTAGGCATCGAAACGTCCTGTGATGAAACAGGCGTTGCCATTTATGACGAAGAAAAAGGTTTGATCGCTAATCAACTCCATACCCAAATTGCGCTACACGCCGATTACGGCGGCGTGGTGCCGGAACTCGCCTCACGCGATCATATCCGCAAACTCGCCCCCTTATTACAAGCCGCACTTCAAGAAGCCCATCTCACCGCCAAAGATATTGACGGCATCGCTTATACCAGTGGCCCCGGTTTAGTCGGCGCATTGTTAGTGGGCTCTACCGTGGCGCGTTCTTTAGCCTATGCGTGGAACGTCCCTGCCATTGGGGTTCATCACATGGAAGGGCATTTACTGGCGCCGATGCTGGAAGAAAATCCACCGCACTTTCCTTTTGTGGCGTTGTTGGTGTCCGGCGGACATACCCAATTAGTGCGTGTGGATGGTGTTGGACGCTACGAATTATTAGGCGAATCTATTGATGATGCCGCCGGGGAAGCATTTGACAAAACGGCAAAATTACTCGGTTTGGATTATCCCGGTGGCGCGGCACTGGCACGTTTAGCGTTAAAGGGTACGCCGAACCGTTTTGCATTCCCTCGCCCAATGACCGATCGTCCCAGTTTGGATTTCAGCTTTTCCGGCTTAAAAACTTTTGCTGCCAATACGCTTCATCAAGTCATGAAAGAAGAAGGGGAATTAACCGAGCAAAGCAAAGCGGATATTGCTTATGCGTTCCAAGAGGCGGTGGTGGATACGCTCGCCATCAAATGCAAGCGTGCGTTAAAGCAAACAGGCTTGAAGCGTTTAGTGATTGCCGGCGGTGTGAGCGCCAATAAACAGTTACGCCAAACCTTAGCGGAGCTGATGCAGCAATTGGGCGGTGAAGTGTTTTACCCGCAACCGCAATTTTGTACCGATAACGGCGCCATGATTGCCTATGCCGGTTTTCTACGTTTAAAACAAGGGCAGCAACAAGATCTTGCCATCGAAGTGCGTCCGCGCTGGGCAATGACCGAATTAACTGCTGTTTAGCCCTCGACAAAAGTGCGGTAGAAAATTGAGGAGATTTCCCCCGATTTTCTACCGCACTTTTACTTTCTTCTTTACGTCCTTTCTGCTTGAATTTTCTGCCGTGAGTTTCTATTGTAAATTTCTACCGCACTCGTCTTCTGCGCTGATGAAATAGCTTGCTCATAGACTGTGTAGCTTTATTGCTTGGCATTGGAGCTTTTTCTGCAACATGAACTCGGCTACGGTGATACTGGCTGAAGAAATAATGCAGGCTGCCGGCAAATAAGACGCCCACTAAAAACACAATAATGATTTCGCCATAAAGCCGATGAAACATCTGATTAATTTTGCTTTTTGTCGATTGGGCATATTTGGCATCAAAAGTCACACGCAGAAAACCTTCTACGCCGTTTGAAGAATAAATCGGTTCGACAATTTGTTGTGAATCCGTGTCTTTTTCTTCCGGTTTATCCAATCCCAATAAACTGCGGAGATTCGGTGAGTTGGTGCTTTGCGCCAATAATTCACCATTACGGGCATAAACAGCAGCGTCCAACACAAATTCCTCTTTGACGAAGTTATCTAAATTTTCCACCAGTTGTTCAGTTTTGGCATTATTAACTAACAACATTGAGAACAAACTGGCTTGTTGCCGCGCCAGTAAATGGGACACGTTCGCCACTTGGTTGACACTGGAAAGCTGTGAGCCGATTTTAAACTGTTTTATACCAAATAAAATGATCGTCATGATGCCGGCACATAGCAACATAATGCCGAATAACATCACCCATTTCATCATTTTTTCTTTTACTAAATGCAAGTTATTTTCCCCAAAGATGGATAAGTAAGCTAGAATAAATCGCTTTTTTGAGAATCGCTACAATTTACAGGATTTTTATGCAAACACAAAATCTGACCGATATTCTTCGTCATTTTCCCTCATTGCCCGCCTCATTAATTGCCGATCAACCTTGTGAAGCCACACAGGCGTTTGTGCTTTATTCCAATAAGCTAAACTTCACAACGTTACAGGCTTTTCAGCAAAAGTGCGGTGAAAATTTTTTGTGTTTTGCCGCATGGACGGTGTTGCATAACACCGTGGTGTTGCTCAAAGGCAACTGGAAAGCGGAATGGGTTGGCATTGCCCATGAATTAGCACTGGATATTGCGCCGTTAAACTTTCACGCCAGTTTAAAGCAAGCAGGATTATTGGTGATGGACATGGATTCCACCGCCATCCAAATTGAATGTATCGATGAAATCGCCAAACTTGCCGGCACCGGTGAGATAGTTTCCGCTATTACGGAACGTGCTATGCGTGGTGAACTCGATTTTAGCCAAAGCCTGCGCCAACGGGTAGCGACCTTAAAAGACGCACCAGAAAGCATTTTGCAAGAGGTCAAACAACATTTACCGCTGATGCCGGGATTGGTGGAAACGGTCAAAGAACTCAAAAATCACGGCTGGAAAGTAGCCATTGCGTCCGGCGGTTTTACCTATTTTGCCGAAGTATTACAACAAAAACTCGGCTTAGATTTTATTGCCGCCAATCAATTTGAAATTATTGACGGCAAACTTACCGGCAAGGTGCAAGGCGCCATTGTGGATGCGCAATACAAAGCGCAAACCTTACAACAGTTGGCACAACAATTTCACATTGCCAAAGAAAACACTGTTGCCATCGGCGACGGCGCCAACGATCTCGCCATGATGCAAGTTGCCGATGTCGGCGTGGCTTATCACGCCAAACCCAAAGTACAACAATTGGCGCAAGTTATCGTCAATTTTACCGATTTAACCGCACTTTTATGTATTTTAAGTGCAAACGACAAAATGAAATAAGGAGAAAACCATGCCATCATTCGACATTGTTTCCGAAATCAGCGGACACGAAATCCGCAACGCCGTGGAAAACGCCAACCGTGAACTGACTAACCGTTGGGATTTCCGCAATGTACAAGCCGCGATCGAATTTAACGAAAAAAACGAAAGCATTAAAGTGAGCAGCGAATCGGATTTCCAAGTGGAGCAACTCATCGACATCTTACGTAACGCGTGCATTAAACGTAACATCGAATCCAATTCCTTGGATATTCCTGCCGACTATGAACACAGCGGCAAAATCTACAGCAAAGAAATCAAGCTGAAACAAGGCATTGAAACCGACATGGCGAAAAAGCTCACCAAGCTTATCAAAGATTCCAAAATCAAAGTCCAAAGCCAAATCCAAGGCGAGCAAGTCCGTGTTACCGGTAAATCCCGCGATGATTTACAAGCCGTGATTCAACTCGTTAAAACCGCCGAACTGGGGCAACCATTCCAATTCAATAATTTCCGCGATTAAAAACGCCTTCAAAGGTGACCGCACTTTCACAATAAAAAAATAAGACCGCCACAACGAGCGGTCTTCTTTTTAGACGTAGATCATATTTTTAAACATTTCCGCTTGAAAATCACAGGCAAGGTCACTATGTTAGAGATAAGGATTCAAACCGAGTCGTTCGACTCATTACACAAGAGGTAAATGCTATGACAGTGAATATCACCAGCAAACAAATGGACATCACCCCTGCAATCCGTGCGCATGTTGAAGAGCGTCTTGCCAAGTTAGACAAATGGCAAACTCAGTTGATTAATCCTCATTTTATTTTGAATAAAACCCCAAAAGGTTTTTCTGTGGAAGCCTCTATCGGCACGCCGAACGGCAATCTTTTAGCCACGGCAGAAGCAGAAGATATGTATAAAGCAATTAACGACGTGGAAGAAAAACTGGAACGTCAACTCAATAAGTTACAACACAAAAGCGAAGCGCGTCGTGCCGATGAGCGTTTGAAAGATTCGTTCAAAGAATAAGCATTAGCTCTACGAGACAGAAATGTTGTTGTAAAAACATAAAAATAAAACACCGCACTTTATTTTATGAGATAAAGTGCGGTTTGTTTTTAGTTAATATTTTCATTCGTGCAAAAAGCAGAAAGCGTATTGCCCAAAGGCGTGATTAATCAATCAAACCCGCCTTCATTAAAAAGCGATAAATGCCGTCTTGGTCAAGCGGTTCCGCCACATGATCGGCAATCGCTTTGAGTTTTTCATGACCGTTGCCCATCGCCACACCTACGCCAACAGTGCTTAACATTTCCAAATCGTTTAATTGATCACCGAACGCCATCACATTATCCATTTGCAGCCCCAAATGTTTCACCACCGCTTGAATACCGCGAGCCTTTGAACCTTCCGCATCAAATAAATCCACGGAATCTTCATGCCAACGCACCACACGCAAGCCATCCAATACGCCTGAATTCCGCACCAACTCATCCTGTTCCACGCGATAAAACGGCAACACTTGTCCAACATCATTTGTTTCAAAAAAGGTTTTATCCACGATGTAATCTTTCAATATCGGATCCATCGCGAACTGCACCACGGAATTCCGCTCCGAAACCGCCACCGTATGATCCGCGACAAACGCATAAGGCATATTATGTTGCTCAAAAAAATGCACCAAACGGCGAATTTTTTCCGTTGGAATCACATGTTTCTCAATGACTTGCCCATGATAACTCGCCATTTGCCCGTTCATGGTCACAAATAAATCAATGCCTTCCTGCTCAATCACCTGATTTAATTTATGCGGGAAAGCACAGCGAGTACGCCCTGTGGCAATGGCAGGAATAATGCCGTTTTCTTTCAATTTACGCATAAACACAGGCACCGTTGCCGGCAGAAAATCACGTTGTTTCATAAACAATGTGTCATCGATATCAAAAAAGACGACTTTAATTTGGTCGCGATAATTCGGGATTGTCATGCTTTTCTCTTCTTTAAATTCAACGTTTGGCAGAAATGTTGCCGGATTTTAGCATTTTTGCGAGGCGGATCCTAAAGTTGGGCAAAAAAACACCGAAAAAAAGCACCGCACTTTATGATGTGCCGATTTTCTTCATTAAGTGCGGTCGCTTTTATGAACGTTTTTCTATCCAGCTGCGTGCATTGCCATGCGCCTCTTAAACTTGCCAAACATGGCTTATGTAGCCGTTGTAACCGAACCATTCGGCGTTTTCCTTATTGCGGTTGCTGCGGTGCGGAACTAGCAGAAAACGCCTTGCACTGTGGCAACTGTTTACAACAGGAGCCCGCGTGGGATCGCATGGTGATTATCGGGCGTTACAACGAACCGCTTTCCACACTGATTCATCGGTTTAAATTTCAACGGCAATTTTGGCTGGATCGCACGCTGGCACGTTTATTATATTTAGCTATTCGCAATGCCCGTCGTACGCACGGATTAATGCTGCCTGAGGTGATTCTGCCCGTGCCGTTACATCATGTTCGCCAATGGCAGCGGGGATATAATCAAGCAGATTTATTGGCGCGTCAACTGAGCAAATGGCTCAACATTCCCGTCAAAAACGACTTAATCATCCGTACCAAACGCACACCGACCCAACGGGGCTTGAGCGCCAAAGATCGGCGAAAAAACTTGAGAAATGCCTTCCAACTTTCCGCCAAACACCGGCATTTTCCGTATCGTCATGTGGCATTAATTGATGATGTGATCACCACCGGTTCAACATTAAACGAAATTGCCAAGTTATTGCGCCAAGCCAATGTGGCACATATTCAAGTATGGGGATTGGCACGAACATAAAACACATGATAAGGCATTTTTATTACACCAAAAGGTGGAAAAAAAACCACATGAAGCGTATCATATCCGACAAATTTAATTAGGTTTTATTGTGGGAGCGTTATGCAACAAATTACTATTTCAGCGGAAGCACAAGCCCATTTCCGCCGTTTATTAGATCAGCAAGAAGAAGGCACTAACATTCGTATTTTCGTTGTCAATCCGGGTACGCCAAGTGCCGAGTGCGGTGTGTCTTACTGCCCACCCAATTCGGTGGAAGCAAGCGATACCGAAATGAAATACGACACCTTTTCCGCCTTTGTGGATGACATTAGCCTACCGTTTTTAGAAGATGCCGAAATTGATTATGTGACGGAAGAATTAGGCGCACAACTCACCTTAAAAGCGCCAAATGCCAAAATGCGCAAAGTGGCAGATGACGCGCCGTTAATTGAACGCGTGGAATACGTCATTCAAACTCAAATCAACCCGCAATTAGCGAGCCACGGCGGTAAAATCACCTTATTAGAAATCACCGATGACGGCTATGCGATTCTACAATTCGGCGGCGGTTGTAACGGTTGCTCCATGGTGGATGTCACCTTGAAAGACGGTGTAGAAAAACAATTGGTTAGCCTTTTCCCTGAGGAGTTAAAAGGTGCAAAAGACGTGACGGAACACCAACGCGGGGAGCATTCTTATTATTAAGATCCCATGATCAAGCCCGTAGCATGAGCCAAGCGAATTCCTTGGCTCTTTTTTCATGCGTATGAATTTCCATGAAAAAAGGCTACAATGAGGCGTTTATTTCATTTTAACAAGAGAAATTATGACTGCACTTAATGTATTAATTTACCCCGAAGATCACCTGAAAGTGGTTTGCGATCCGGTTGCGAACGTGAGCGATGAAACACGCAATATTATTGATGATATGTTCGACACCATGTATCAGGAAGAAGGCATTGGCTTGGCCGCACCGCAAGTGGATATTTTGCAGCGCATTATCACTATTGATATTGAGGGCGATAAACAAAACCAGTTAGTGTTAATTAACCCGGAGATTTTGGCGTCTGAAGGGGAAACCGGCATTGAAGAAGGTTGTTTGTCGATTCCGGGCTTTCGTGCGTTAATTCCTCGTAAGGAAAAAGTCACCGTTAAAGCGCTTGATCGCAATGGTCATGAATTTACGCTGGAAGCAGACGGCTTATTGGCGATTTGTATTCAACATGAAATCGATCATCTCAACGGCATTTTGTTTGTGGATTATCTTTCTCCGCTCAAACGCCAACGGATTAAAGAAAAGCTCGTTAAATTGAAAAAACAGCGAGAAAAGCAAAAACCATTGTAACGTTCCCAAAGTGCGGTGATTTTTAACCGCACTTTTTTCATGTTATACCTCTCCCTCAATGTCATCAGTAATAGGACAATTGTCATGTGGTTTAAAAATGCCCTGATTTATCGAATCACCAAGCCGTTAGATTGGTCGCTCGACACCCTTGCGCCACAGCTTGAACAACACCGCTATCAGCCTTGCGCACAATCGGACATCCTTAAGTTTGGTTGGTCAACGCCGTTGAAAGGCAGCGAATCCCTGTATTTTGCCGTGGGCAAACAGATTTTATTGCTTGCCCAAAAAGAAGAAAAAATGTTGCCGGCACACGTCATTAAGCGTGAATTGGATGCGCGCGTAGAAAAAATTGAACAGGCGGAAAACCGCAAGTTAAAAAAAGTGGAGAAACAAACCTTAAAAGACGACGTGATTGCTACGTTATTGCCGCGCGCGTTTAGTAAATATCAACAAACTGCCTTGTGGATTGATGCGGAAAACCAGCTTATTTATGTTGATGCAGCGTCCGCCAAACGTGCAGAAGAAACGTTGGCGTTGTTACGCAAGTCGTTAGGATCTTTGCCGGTCGTACCGTTAACGTTTGCTAATGAACCCGGACTTGTGATGCAAGAATGGATCGCTCAGACGCAGGTGCCGGAATGGCTGGTTCCGTTAGAGGAAGCGGAGTTGCGCGATGTCAACAATGGGGTTATTCGTTGCAAACAACATGCGTTGGATAACGAAGACATCCTCAGTCTCGTCCATTCTCGATATGTCACGAAGCTGGCGTTGGAATGGGAAGACCGCCTCAGTTTCATGTTAAACGAAGACTGTAGCTTGAAGCGTCTCAAATTTGCCGATGCCGTTCGGGAAAAAAATGACGATATTTTAAAAGAAGATTATGCGCAGCGTTTCGATGCCGATTTCGTGCTGATGACTGGTTTACTCAGTCAGCTCACTGAAAACCTCTTGCACGACTTCGGCGGCGAAAAAGCGCGGTTATAATTTGATATGAATTTCATCTCGTTAATGTAAGGAAAAAATAATGTGGTCAGAGATTTTTATTGGCTATGGCGTATTTATTTTAGAAGTGATTACGTTGCTTTTGATCATTGCCGCCGTGGTGACAACGGTTATCTCAATTAAACAGAAAAAACACACGCAACAAGGGGAGTTGGTGATCACGGATTTATCCCAAACCTTTGAAGAAACCGGTAAAGCATTGCGCGAATTTCATCTCTCGGAGGAGGAATTAAAAGCGGTGGAAAAAGCCGAGAAGAAAGCAGAAAAAATGAAAGCAAAAGCCCTGAAAGCACAGCGCAAAAAAGGCGAAGCAACAGAGGAAGAACAAAAGCCGACGCTTTATGTGTTGCATTTTAAAGGGGATATTGCCGCCAGCGAAACCATGGCGTTAAGAGAGGAAATCAGCGCTATCATTCAAACTGCGAAGCCTAACGATGAAGTTTTGTTATGTTTAGAAAGCCCGGGCGGCATGGTGCATGGCTATGGCTTAGCTGCCTCACAGTTGGCACGTTTAAAACAGCATGACATTAAACTTACGGTTGCCGTGGATAAAGTGGCGGCGAGTGGCGGTTATATGATGGCCTGTGTTGCCGATAAAATCGTTTCGGCGCCCTTTGCGATTATCGGTTCAATCGGCGTGGTGGCACAGGTGCCAAATGTTCATCGGTTACTGAAAAAACATGATGTGGATGTAGATGTCATGACCGCGGGTGAATATAAACGCACGGTGACGATATTTGGAGAAAATACGGAAAAAGGAAAACAAAAATTCCAACAAGAATTAGACGAAACCCATCAACTTTTCAAACAATTTGTCGCTCAACATCGACCGCACTTAGACGTGGATCGTGTGGCAACGGGAGAACATTGGTTTGGACAGCAGGCGTTACGGTTAAATTTAGTGGATGAGATCCTCACAAGCGATGATGTACTATTACAGGCAATGAAAGAAAAACGTGTTTTGGGGCTTCGCTATACAGTGAAAAAGCCGTTATTACAAAGGATCGGTAAACAAGCGGAAGAAAGTGCCGATAACCTATTATTAAATTTACTAAAAAAGAATGGAAGTACACTTATGTAAAATAAGGATCGTTGTCATGGATCCTTGACAACAAGAATAACTTATTGACTTTGTTATACTTGTTATTTTTAGGGTGTCAATTTTATGTAAATCCCTGTGATTTTTCCGTTTTTTGTTTTACATGGGTAAGGAAAGTTTGTTAATATGAGTCGCTTTTAACCAAAACTTACACATAAATCATTTCACTAACCTATAAGGTAAATTAAATGAAATTATCACATTTTTTACTTTCAGCTATCGCAGTCACGACGTTGGTTGGTTGCGGTAACCTCAGCAAAGTATCCAAAGAAGGGACACCTGTTGAGGGAACAGAGTTAGTGTGGCCGAAGATTGAAAAATCTAAGTTTAACCACGATGGCACACAACTCGGTTCATGGCCGAATTGGGATAATGTTCGTATGATCGAAAGAGGTATGAACAAAGACCAAATTTATAACCTCATCGGCGTACCTCATTTTAGCGAAGGCTTATTTGCTGTTCGTGAATGGGATTATGTATTTCACTATCGTGAAAACGGTGAGCATAAAATCTGCCAATACAAGATCTTATTTGACAAAAACATGGATGCCCAAAGCTTCTTCTGGTATCCAAACGGCTGTAACGGCAACTCCACATTTTCTTTAACGGCTGATTTCTTGTTTGACTTCGACAAAGATACCTTAACCGAACAAGGCAAATCCGTAGTAGATAACGTGGCAATGCAATTAAGATCATCTCCGGCGAAAGAAGTAAGAGTCGCTGGTTATACTGACCGTTTAGGCTCTGAATCTTATAACTTGGATCTTTCCCAACGTCGTGCAGAACGTGTTAAATCACGTTTAATCGAACGTGGTATCGCGCTTCCAATTACGGCTATCGGTTACGGTAAAGCGCACCAAGTGAAGGCGTGTAACAGTGAAAAAGGTCAAGAATTAATTCGTTGTTTACACCCTAACCGTCGCGTTGAAATTACCTCTTTCAACACCGCCTCAGGCGCAATGCCAACATTGAAAGGTGTTCAAAGCGGACATCGCGATCCAGCATACTTGTACTAAGTACGCATTGTCATATTGACATCAAGCCATTCCATAGAAAGGGCAATTTAATCTGCCCTTTCTTTTTCGTTTTTCTTAATGTTACCTTTCCTCTTAATTCTTCAAATTTTTCTTTCAAGCACCTCACAGCGTTGTAACACATCATGCACAAGCTTATTGGCCAGTGCCACATAGTTGCCATGAAAACGGCTACTGAAGTTAAGCAGATGATAAAGCTGATAAATGATTTTCCGCGCTTGATACCCTTCCTCTAACGGGAAAGTGCGGTGGTAATTTTCATAGAATTCTTGTGGGAACGGCTCGAATAATTCGGTAAAAGCCAAATCACATTCCCGATCGCCCCAATAACAAGCCGGATCATAAGTCACCGTGTGTCCATCAATGTTGGCGCAGTTTTCAATCCACAAGTTGCCGTGCAAAAGCGAGGGTTTTGGCTGATGTTTTGCCAATAATGTAGCAACGGCTTTAATGATTTTTTCGTTATCCCCGAAATGTAGATTTTTTTCCGCGCAGAGTTGCAATTGCCAACCAATGCGTTGTTCACTGAAGAATTTCGCCCAATGGGAGCCCCATTCGTTCGGTTGATATTGTGGCCCGAGCCAGGTATCAAAAGATAAGCCGTAATTTTCAGAACCTTGATATTGGTGTAAGCGAGCCAATTGCTCACCAAATTCCGCCATATTTTGTGGCGTATTCGGCTGCATTGCTAATCCTTCCAACAACAGAAAACTGTGATTTTGAGAACAACCGACGCCATAGACTTCCGGCACACGAACGGTATTGGTTTTTGCCAACATGATTAACTGATCCGCTTCGGCACGGAACATGGAACGGTAGGACTTTTCATTCATTTTCACAAAAACAGGCTGAATGCCATCATCAATGATCCAAGATTCATGCATTTCGCCGGTATGAATTTTGGTTTTATTTTTGATGGAATAATACGCCCCGAATTGATCAGCTAACACTTGAGAAATCGACTTCCACATACGCTGTTCCTTTTGCTGGTGAATCATAAGGACAGTGTAAAAGATTAAGGGAAAATTACTGTGATATAAGTCAAAATTTGAGCATTTGGTTGTCATTCTAAAATATGCTAGAATTTCGTACCGCACTTGGCTTGTCCATGGTAAGGATGATAAAAGTGCGGTGCTTTTTTAAAACGTTTTTTAATGAAAGAAAACAAGCCACCTTGCGTATGGGTGACCACTGTATAAGGATGCATTATGCCAGTTATTACTTTACCTGACGGTTCACAACGTCAATTCGATAAACCTGTTACCGTATTAGAAGTTGCACAAAGTATTGGTGCAGGTCTTGCCAAAGCGACCATTGCCGGTCGTGTCAACGGCGAACGTAAAGACGCCTGCGATCTGATTACCGAAGATAGCACATTAGAAATTATTACTGCCAAAGACGAAGACGGTTTGGAAATTATTCGTCACTCCACGGCGCACTTACTCGGTCATGCGATTAAACAATTATTCCCGGATGTCAAAATGGCCATCGGTCCGACGATCGACAACGGTTTCTATTATGACGTGGATTTAGACCGCTCTTTAACCCAAGAAGATATTGATGCCCTTGAAAAACGCATGTTGGAGTTGGCGAAAACCAATTATGACGTGATTAAAACGCCGGTCAGTTGGCAAGAAGCAAGAGATACGTTTGAAAAACGTGGCGAGCCGTACAAAATGGCGATTCTAGATGAAAACATCGAACGTACTGCAACGCCTGCGCTTTATCATCACCAAGAATATATTGATATGTGTCGTGGCCCGCATGTGCCGAATATGCGTTTCTGCCATCATTTCAAATTACAAAAAGTGGCCGGAGCATACTGGCGTGGCGACAGCAAAAACAAAATGTTGCAACGGATTTACGGCACAGCCTGGGCAGATAAAAAACAACTGGATGCCTATTTGCAACGCCTAGAAGAAGCGGCAAAACGTGACCACCGTAAAATCGGTAAAGCACTTGATTTATATCATATGCAAGAAGAAGCACCAGGTATGGTGTTCTGGCACAACGATGGTTGGACAATCTTCCGTGAATTGGAAACCTTCGTACGTACTAAATTAAAAGAATACGATTATCAAGAAGTAAAAGGTCCGTTCATGATGGACCGCGTGTTATGGGAAAAAACCGGTCACTGGCAAAACTACGGTGATTTGATGTTTACTACACAATCAGAAAACCGTGAATATGCGATTAAACCGATGAACTGCCCGGGACACGTTCAAATCTTTAACCAAGGGTTAAAATCTTATCGTGATTTACCAATTCGTATGGCGGAATTTGGTTCTTGCCACCGTAATGAGCCTTCCGGTTCTTTACATGGTTTAATGCGTGTACGCGGTTTCACCCAAGATGACGCCCATATTTTCTGTACTGAAGACCAAATTGAAAGCGAAGTGACCAGCTGTATTCGCATGGTTTACGATATTTACAGCACCTTTGGCTTTACCAATATCTTCGTTAAACTTTCAACCCGTCCGGAAAAACGTATCGGTGCGGATGAAATGTGGGATCGCGCAGAGCAAGGTTTAGCCAACGCGTTAAAACACAATGGTCTTGAATATGAAATTCAAGAGGGCGAAGGCGCATTCTACGGTCCGAAAATTGAGTTTGCTTTACGCGACTGCTTAGACCGTGAATGGCAGTGCGGGACTATCCAATTAGACTTTGCACTACCGGGTCGTTTAAATGCGTCTTATGTGGCGGAAGATAATGATCGCCGTACGCCTGTTATGATTCACCGTGCGATTTTAGGTTCTATCGAACGTTTCATCGGTATCATTACCGAAGAATATGCCGGTTTCTTCCCGGCATGGTTGGCGCCAACGCAAGCGGTCGTGATGAACATCACTGACTCTCAATCCGAGTATGTGCAAAAGGTGGCGAAACAGTTATCTGATGCAGGTTTACGTGTGAAAACCGATTTACGCAACGAAAAAGTCGGTTTCAAAATCCGCGAACACACCTTACGCCGCGTGCCTTATATGCTGGTTTGTGGTGATAAGGAAATCGAAGCCGGCAAAGTGGCGGTGCGTACCCGTAAAGGTCAAGATCTCGGCACATTCACGGTGGAAGAATTCTTAGAGATTCTGAAAAAACAAGTGAGAAATCGCGACTTGAAATTATTAGGCGAAGCGTAAGTTCCGCTATTTACGCAACCACATCAAAGTGCGGTTAAAATTAACCGCACTTTTTTTATGCCTGCCCTTGTTGCATAATAATCGACATTCAAGAAAGACGCACTGTCGTATGCCCCGTGTTGCAGGAAAAGATCTGCGCCACAGCATTCGCACCGCAAACGGTAAAATCACACTGACCATAACGTAGAACATGATGAAACCACTCAATATTATCTTTGCCGGCACGCCGGACTTTGCTGCACAGCATTTACACGCTTTGCTCAATTCTTCCCATAACGTTATTGGCGTTTACACTCAGCCGGATAAACCTGCCGGGCGTGGTAAAAAATTACAAGCCAGCCCTGTGAAACAGTTAGCTGAGCAACATCAGATTCCTGTCTATCAACCGAAATCCCTGCGAAAGCCGGAAGCCCAATCCGAATTGTGTGCGTTGCATGCAGATGTCATGGTCGTGGTGGCTTACGGCTTAATTTTACCCCAAGCCGTTTTAGATGCACCAACCTATGGTTGCTTAAATGTACACGGTTCTTTGTTGCCACGTTGGCGTGGTGCGGCACCGATTCAACGATCAATTTGGGCAGGCGATGCACAGACCGGTGTCACGATTATGCAGATGGATGCCGGGTTGGACACGGGCGATATGTTGCACAAAGTGTATTGTGATATTTTGCCGACAGAAACGTCCACAAGCCTTTATCACAAACTGGCAGAGCTTGCGCCGTCGGCGTTAATTGATGTATTGGATAATTTAGGAACCGGTAAATTCACCGCGGAAAAACAAGATGATACGCAAAGCAATTACGCTGACAAACTTTCCAAAGAAGAAGCCAAGTTAAATTGGCAGCTATCGGCAGCGCAGTTGGAACGAAACATTCGCGCGTTTAATCCTTGGCCGATGGCTTATTTGGAATTAATGGATGGACAGAATAACCCGCAAACGTTGAAAGTGTATCAAGCAACCGTGTTGCCCCATGTGAATAAAACACCGGGGACGATTTTAGCCGCTGATAAACAGGGTATCCAAATCGCAACAGCGGATGGCGTACTGAATTTATTGCAATTACAACCGGCGGGCAAGAAACCGATGTCGGCGCAGGATTTATTAAACGGACGGGCTGATTGGTTCCAAGTGGGTAAGGTGCTTGCCTAATGGAAAAACAATACTCATCTAAAAAAACACCTCCAAAAACCACCGCACTTTCGACACGAGCGATGGCAGCGAAAGTGATTTTGCAAGTGTTGGATGAAGGGAAATCCTTGTCCACGTTGATACCGGAAGCGCAATCTTCGGTAAAAGCGCAAGATTTACCGTTGTTGCAAGAAATCTGTTTTGGTGTATGTCGCGTCTTGCCTCGTTTAGAACAGATCATCAAACGTCTTGTGGATAAACCACTTAAAGGCAAAATCCGCATTGTGCATTGTTTGCTATTGGTCGGTTTATATCAGCTGCTTTATATGCGAATCCCTGCGCATGCTGCGGTAGATGAAGTGGTGAATGCGACAAAATCCTTAAAATCTGACAGTTTTCGTGGTTTGGTGAATGGGGTGCTGCGTCGATTTTTGCGTGAACAAGAGGATATTCTTGCGATTGTGGATAAACATTGGCAAACGCTGCATCCCGATTGGTTTGTGAATAAACTGAAAAAGGTTCATCCGAACTGGCGCGAGATCATTGATGCCAATAATCAAAAGCCACCCATGTGGTTGCGGGTGAATACACAAAAAAACAGCTTGGAAACTTACCGCACTTTATTAGCAGCGCAGCAGATGGAAACGCAGGTGACGTCTCATCCGCAGGCACTGGGGTTAACTCAGCCGACAGCCGTGCAACATTTACCGTTGTTTGCTGAAGGTGGTGTGACAGTCCAAGATCTTCATGCGCAATGGGCTGCGTTATTATTACAGCCACAAAATCATGAGGTTATTTTAGATGCCTGTGCGGCACCGGGCGGCAAAACCACCCATATTTTAGAATTGGCGCCACAGGCTGATGTGATGGCGTTGGATGTGGAAGAAAACCGTTTACAACGGGTGAAAGAAAATTTAGCGCGGATGCAACAGCAGGCGACTGTGGTGTGTGGCGACGCGGCGAATCCACAAGCATGGCTAGACAAATTAGGCAAAAGTGCGGTGCGTTTTGATCGCATTTTATTAGATGCACCTTGTTCTGCCACCGGAGTAATTCGCCGTCATCCGGAGATTAAATGGTTGCGTCAAGAGGCTGATATCGAGCAGTTAGTCGCTTTGCAAGGGCAGATTTTGGATGCATTGTGGCATTATTTGAAACCGAATGGGGTATTGTTATATGCAACCTGTTCTGTGCTTGCAGAAGAAAATGCGCAGCAAATTGAGCGCTTTTTACAAAAGACACCTGATGCGCAATTGCTCCCGTTGGATTTACCGTCTGATGTGCTTGCGTGTAATCAAAGTGCGGTCGGTTTTCAGTTTATTCCGCAAGTCAACGGTGGCGATGGCTTTTATTATGCGAAATTGGTAAAACGTCAGGGCTAACGTTAGCCATGGAGAGAATCAAATGAAGATAATTATTTTAGGCGCCGGACAAGTGGGGTCGACCTTGGCAACGAATTTAGTGAGTGAAGATAATGACATCACGCTGGTTGACGATGAGTCGTTGAATTTAGAACATTTACAGGACAAACATGATTTACGCGTCATGCAAGGCCTCGCCTCTTCGCCTAAAATTTTGCGTGATGCCGGTGCGCCCGACGCAGATTTATTAATTGCGGTAACCAGTTCTGACGAAATTAACATGGTTGCCTGCCAAATTGCCTATACCTTGTTTAATACGCCAACTAAAATTGCCCGTATTCGTAACAGTGAGTACTTGAAAGAAAAAGAAAAATTATTTTCTACCGATGCCTTTCCGATTGATCACATTATTTCTCCGGAAAATTTGGTCACGCAGGATATTGTCCGTTTAATTAGCTATCCCGGTGCATTACAGGTGGCGTATCTTGCGAAAGATAAGATCAGTTTGGTTGTGGTGAAAGCCTATTACGGTGGGCCGTTGGTGGGGTATTCCATTTCCACACTAAAAGAACATTTGCCGCACATTGATTGTCGTATCGTATCGATTTTGCGCCAAGATAAAGTCATTCGCCCACAGGGCTCAACAATCATTGAAGCCGGCGATGAAGTTACCTTTATTTGTGCTACCGTACACATTAAAGCGGTCATGAGTGAACTGCAACGCCTCGAAAAACCCTATAAGCGCGTGATGATTGTCAGTGGTGGGAATATCGGTGCCGGCGTCGCAAAACAACTGGAAGCCCATTGCTCGGTGAAACTCATTGAACGAAATGCCGAACGGGCAACTGCGCTGGCAGAAAAATTGTCAAAAACCTTAGTATTTCACGGAGATGCCTCCGATCAAAACCTATTATTTGAAGAACATATTGAAAACATTGACGTGTTCCTTTCCCTTTCAAGTGACGATGAAGCGAATATTATGTCGGCGTTGCTTGCCAAGCGTCTTGGTGCGAAAAAAGCGATGGTATTAATTCAGCGTATGGCCTATATCAATTTGATTCAAGGCGGTACCATTGATATTGCCATTTCGCCACAGCAAGCCACGATTTCAGCCTTGCTAGGTCACGTCCGCAAAGGAGATGTGGCAAACGTCGTGTCTTTACGCCATGGTTTAGCGGAGGCATTAGAAATTGTGGTTCATGGCGATGAAAACACCTCTAATGTCATCGGCCGTGAAATAGGGTCGCTGAAACTGCCGACAGGGACCTTAATCGGTGCTATTTTGCGCGACAATGATGTAATTATCGGCAACAGCCAAACGCTGATTCAAGAGGGAGATCATGTCATCGTGTATTTAAGTGAGAAAAAATACATTTCTGATGTGGAGAAATTATTCCAACCGAGTGCGTTCTTTATTTAAACAAGAAAAAATTGTACTTCCGGCATAAACTGCCTATAATGTGCGCGATTTTTTAAACAAGCGGGGAAGATGAACCCGAGTATTCTCATAATTATTAGGAGATTTCTATGAGTTTTATTAAAGAGTTTCGCGAATTTGCCATGCGTGGCAATGTTGTGGATATGGCTGTCGGTGTGATCATCGGTGGCGCATTTGGGAAGATTGTCAGCTCATTAGTGGCAGATGTTTTTATGCCGGTATTGGGTATTTTAACCGGTGGTGTGGATTTTAAAGATCTTAAAATCACGCTCGCCGATGCTGTGGGAGAAACCCCGGCAGTGACATTAAATTACGGTGTGTTTATTCAAAACGTTTTTGATTTCATCATTATCGCATTTGCAATCTTCATGATGATTAAAGCGTTAAATAAACTGAAAAAACCGGAAGAGAAAGTCAAAGAACTGACCGGCGAAGAAAAATTATTAACCGAAATTCGCGATTTATTGAAAAAATAAGAAACATCACATCAAAATCTTCTCCTTGTGAGAAGATTTTTCTTTTTATTCCTGTATCATATTTGCACTCGCCCATCCCATTTTTAACAAGGAATCCCTATGAGTCATTTAGATGAATTAAAAGCCGAAACCCGAGACATTATTACTGATTTATTAAATGACGGCAGCGATCCGGATGCGCTGTATATTATTGAACACCATATTTCTCATCATGACTTTGATAAATTAGAAAAGATTGCCATGGAGGCGTTTAAAGCCGGCTATGAAGTGTCCGAAGCGGAAGAGTTTGAAGAAGAAAATGGCAACGTGGTATTCTGTTGCGATATTATCAGCGAAGTGGAACTGAAACCGGAAATCATTGATGCACAACAAAAAGAATTATTGCCATTGTTAGAAAAATATAAAGGCAACTATGACGGTTGGGGCACTTATTTTGAAGATCCGAATGCAGAAGAAGATGAATACGGTGATGATGGCGAGTTTTTTGATGATGAAGATGACTTAGATGATGACGAAGAAGCATTCATTAAGCATTAAAACATCCGGAAAATCCACCGCACTTTATATCCACCACACGTTATTTAGGAGAGTCGCATGAAATTAAAATCGTTCACTTTATTACTCTTGCCTTTAAGCCTTGCGTTAACCGCTCACGCAGAACCCCAATCTGTCGATGAAACGAGCAAAAATGTTATTTCTTTTGGCACAGAAGTGTCCAAAGAAGTGGATTATGACGTAATGGCCGTGACACTTTTCATCAAAGAAGAAAATAAAAGCTTAAAAGCCTTAAACCAAACCATCAATGAAAAAGTCAATGCCGCCTTAGATGTGATTAAAAAACAAAGTGCGGTAGAAATTAAGAAAAATGCCCGTAACACACAAGTGCGTTACGATGACAAAGGCAAGCAAGCCGGCTGGGCTGAACGTGCCGATTTAGTCTTAGAAAGCAAGGATTTTGTGGCACTGTCTCAAGTGATTTCTGACCTCAATGACACCTTCGCCATTGCCGATGTGATGCAAAAACTGTCCAAAGAAGCTACGGCTAAATTTGAAGATGAAATGATGAAAAGTGCTTTAGCGCAATTCCAACATAAAGCCCAATTAATCCAAACTTCACTCAATGCAAAAGGCTATGAAATTCTCAATTTAAATTTGGATAGCCGAAATGAACTTCCCTATTTTGAAGGTCGCATGATGCCACTGGCTAAAGCGAGCGCATTCGCTTCAGAAAATGCAGATGAAGTTAACTTAGATAGCCACAGTAAGGCGGAATTAAAAGCGACAGTGAGCGCACAAATTAAGTTATTCAACTAATCTCTTTTTCCCGAAAGCGATTTTTTATAGAATGACAATGTTTTTTACGGTAAAGATTGCCGTAGAAATCTTCCTTTCAACAAATGAGGTAAACAATGAAAGTTGCAAAAAATGTGGTGGTAAGTATCGCTTATCAAGTTCGTACTGAAGACGGTGTGTTAGTGGATGAAGCACCGGCAAATCAACCGTTACAATATTTACAAGGTCATAATAACCTTGTGATCGGTTTAGAAAATGCCTTAGAAGGCAAATCGGTAGGTGACAAATTTGAAGTTCGTGTAAAACCGGAAGAAGGCTACGGTGAATACAACGAAAACATGGTACAACGCGTGCCGAAAGACGTGTTCGTTGGTGTAGATGATCTGGCGGTAGGCATGCGCTTTATTGCCGACACCGATATGGGACCGTTGCCTGTGGTCATTACGGAAGTGGGTGACAATGATGTTGTCGTCGATGGTAACCATATGTTAGCCGGTCAAGAGTTACATTTCACGGTAGAAGTCATCGATACACGCGAAGCAACATTGGAAGAAATCGCACACGGCCATTTACACCAAGAAGGCGGTTGCTGCGGCGGTCATGACAGCGATGAAGAAGGCCATGGCTGCGGTTGTGGCGGTCATCACCACCATCATGATCACGCTCATGAGCACCATGAAGAAGCGCATGAAAGCCATGGTTGTGGCTGTGGATGTAACCACTAATCAACAAAAACAAATGAATGGCACCTCATTTTATTGTGATTGAGCGCCACCACTAAAAAAAATCCTAACGGGCAAACGCGCGTTAGGATTTTATTTTCACAGAAGGATTCCTCCCCCGTAGCGTGCAACTTGTTGCACGAATGATTAATCTCGATGCGTAATTCACAATTTCGTGCGTAGCGTGCAACTTGTTGCACAACCAAACCACGCACTGAACGTTATTTCCCTCTTTCGGACATTCACGATTTCGTGCGTAGCGTGCAACTTGTTGCACGACCAAACCACACACAGAACGTTATTTACCCCTTTCGGGCATTCACGATTTCGTGCGTAGCGTGCATCTTGATGCACGACCAAACCATGCACAGAACGTTATTTCACACTTTCGGGCATTCACGATTTCGTGCAACAAGTTGCACGCTACGATTCAAAAAAAATCCTAACGGGCAAAAGCGCATTAGGATTTTATTTTCACGGGAGGATTATTTTAATCCTGCCGCAGCACGTAAGTCTGCTGCGCGATCGATTTTTTCCCAAGGGAATTGTTCACGACCAAAGTGACCATAAGCCGCTGTTTGGCGATAAATCGGTTGGATTAAATCTAACATTTTGATTAAGCCGTACGGACGTAAATCAAAGAATTCACGCACTAAATTGACCAACAATTCATTGGCAACTTTGCCTGTGCCGAAAGTTTCGATCATGATAGATGTCGGTTCAGCCACACCAATCGCATAGGAAAGTTGGATTTCACAACGATCGGCAAGGCCTGCTGCAACGATGTTTTTTGCCACATAACGGGCAGCATAAGCAGCAGAGCGGTCAACTTTCGACGGGTCTTTACCGGAGAATGCACCGCCACCATGACGGGCTGCGCCGCCGTAAGTATCCACAATAATTTTACGACCGGTTAAACCGCAGTCACCCATAGGGCCACCGATAACGAAACGACCGGTTGGGTTAATGAAATATTTGGTATCTTTGGATAACCAATGCGCCGGCAATACCGGTTTGATGATTTCTTCCATCACGCCTTCGTGCAAGTCTTTTTGGCTGATGGTTTCAGCATGTTGAGTAGAAAGCACCACGGCATCAATGCCGACAATCTTGTGATCTTCATATTTAAAGGTTAATTGGCTTTTAGCATCCGGGCGCAACCAATCTAATTTGCCGCTTTTACGCACTTGTGCTTGGCGTTCCATTAAACGGTGCGCATAAGTGATAGCGGCCGGCATGAACACATCGGTTTCATTGGTGGCATAACCAAACATAATGCCTTGGTCGCCTGCACCTTGGTCTAACGGACTTTCACGATCCACGCCTTGGTTGATGTCGGCAGATTGTTTGCCAATCGCATTTAATACCGCGCAAGAACGACCATCAAAGCCCATTTCAGAGCTGGTATAGCCAATGTCGCAAATCACTTCACGCGCTAAGTTTTCAATATCAACCCAAGCAGAGGTGGTGATTTCACCGCCCACTAATGCCATCCCGGTTTTCACATAGGTTTCGCAGGCAACACGGGCTTTCGGATCTTGTTTAATGATTTCATCTAATACCGCATCAGAAATTTGATCGGCGATTTTATCCGGATGCCCTTCAGAAACGGACTCGGACGTAAATAAATATTGACTCATACTCTTCTCCAAAAATAATTCTGTGTAATAACAAACGCAAAGATGTTTAGAGGGATTTACATCTAGACGGCTATAATACGCCTTTAGCCCTAAAACGCAAGGTAATTCAGGTGGGATTTTTATCGATTTTATGCGTAGCGTGCATCTTGATGCACGAACAAACCACACACGGAACGTAAAAAAACGACCGCACTTTGGGTGGAAAGTGCGGTCGATTTTCGTCTTATTTTAAATCTTCGGCTAAGCAAGGCTGAATGTTATTCAACATTTCTTTTAACACGCGTGGTGCTGCGGCAACAATATGGCCGGCTTTTAAGTAACTATGACCGGCATGATAGTCGGTCACGATACCGCCTGCCTCACGAACGATTAAATCGCCAGCTGCCACATCCCAAGCTTTAATGCCATATTCAAAATAGCCGTCAACACGACCGGCTGCCACATAGCAAAGATCTAACGCTGCAGAACCGGTGCGACGGAAATCAGCCACCTCTTGAATAAGACTTTCCATCATGCGAAATTGCATTGGCATATATTTAGCTTGTTTAAACGGAAAACCGGTGGCAAGTACAGCGCCAGATAAATCACGCTTATTTTCCACGCGTAAACGTAGGTCATTTAATTTTGCGCCTTCACCGCGCACAGCAGTAAATAATTCGTTACGGATAGGATCATAAACCACGCCCACTTCGGTGCGGCCTTTAACACGAATAGCAATAGAAACGGAGAAATGAGGCAAACCTTTTACAAAGTTTGTGGTGCCATCCAGCGGATCAATCACCCATTGAACATCGTTATCACTGCCCTCTAACGCACCACTTTCTTCAGTGATGATGGTATGGTTAGGGTAAGATTTTTTGATGACCTCAATAATGGCTTCTTCCGAAGCTTTATCGACATTAGTCACATAATCGTTTTTACCTTTTTCCATCGTGATGATGTCGTCACGACGCTCATAATTTTTTGCAATAATATTGCCTGCTTTTCGTGCTGCACGAATCGAGATATTTAACATAGGATTCATAGATTCCACCGGATTTTAAAGAACAATTTAGGTGCGAAATTATAAGAGATTTAAAAGAAAATAGCTATCAGAAAAATTTTTAGAATTGTTGACTAAAAACAAGGGGTATTTATGGTAGAATACGCCCCGCTATTGAATAAGATAAAAATGATCATGTTGGAAAATATTCGAATTGTTTTAATTGAAACCTCGCACAGTGGCAATATCGGCTCTGCAGCGCGGGCAATGAAAACAATGGGATTAACCGATTTGGTGTTGGTGGCACCGAAACAAGGCATAGACGATCAAGCGATTGCGCTGGCTGCCGGTGCGGAAGATATCGTGAAAAGTGCGGTTGTCGTCAACACTTTTTCCGAAGCGGTTGCCGATTGTTCTTTAGTGATTGGTACCAGCGCAAGATTGCGTCATTTGCAAAACTCGCTGATTGAGCCGCGCGAATGTGGTGAAAAAGCCATTCACCATGCAATAAACGGAAAAGTTGCGATTGTCTTTGGGCGTGAACGTGTGGGGTTGACCAATGAAGAATTGCTCAAATGCCACTATCACGTCGCTATCCCTGCCAATCCTGATTATGCGTCGCTTAATCTTGCTATGGCAGTGCAATTGATCAGTTATGAAATACGCATGGCTTATTTAGCCACCACGACAGAAGCGAAAGCCACATCCGTCAATGCCGATATTTATCCATCGATGCAGGAACTGGAATATTTTTATCATCATACGGAGCAGCTTTATCAATCCCTTGGCTTTATTCAAAATCAAGGAGTTATACAAAAACTCCGTCGTTTATATGGTCGTGCCGAGTTGGAAAAAACAGAGCTCAATATTCTGCTTGGAATGCTAAGTGCGGTGAGAAAAAAGCTTAAATCGTAAAAGAATAATAGTTGACTGTAAAAGTCAACAATGTAAGATTTCTTTGTTTAGTTTATTATTTAGGAACATAAAAGATGAAATTAACCTCAAAAGGTCGTTATGCAGTCACCGCAATTCTCGATATTGCCATTCATGCCAATGATGGGCCCGTAAGTTTATCTGATATTTCCGAGCGCCAAAACATTTCTCTTTCTTACTTAGAACAATTATTCGCTAAGCTACGTCGCAATCATTTAGTCAAAAGCGTACGCGGTCCGGGCGGTGGTTATAAATTGGGTTATGCGCCTGATGAAATTTCCATCGGCATGATCATCGCTGCTGTTAATGAAAATATCGATACCACCAAATGCCTAGGGAAAGGTAATTGCCAAAATGGAAGCGAATGTCTCACACACAAATTATGGGACAAACTTAGCCAACGCATTGCCGATTTCCTCAATGAAATTACTTTGGCGGAATTGGTTTCTCAACATAAAGAGAAACAAAATGTTCGTCATCATAAACACGAGGATTTTGAAAATCTACTCGTGATTACAAATGCCCCACAACATAGCTAGAAGTGCGGTTTAAAATAAAACTATTTAGGAGTGAATAATGAAATTACCTATTTATTTGGATTATGCGGCGACTTGTCCGGTGGACGAACGTGTTGCAAAAAAAATGATGGAATATTTAACCATTGACGGTGTTTTCGGCAACCCGGCATCGCGTTCCCATAAATTCGGCTGGCAAGCAGAAGAAGCCGTTGATATTGCACGTAATCAAATTGCCGATCTCATTGGTGCGGATTCCCGTGAAATTGTATTCACTTCCGGTGCAACAGAATCAGACAACTTGGCAATCAAAGGTGCGGCGCATTTTTATCAAACCAAAGGCAAGCACATTATCACTTGCAAAACCGAACACAAAGCGGTGTTGGATACGTGCCGCCAATTAGAACGTGAAGGATTTGAAGTCACCTATTTGGATCCGGAATCTGACGGCTTAATCGATTTAGAAAAATTCAAAGCAGCACTTCGTCCAGATACGATTTTAGTTTCTATCATGCACGTGAATAATGAAATCGGCGTGATTCAGGATATTCAAGCTATCGGCGAATTATGTCGTGCGAATAAAACCATTTTCCATGTGGACGCGACCCAAAGCGTGGGCAAAGTAGAGATCAATCTTGCCGAATTACCGGTCGATTTAATGTCGATGTCCAGCCACAAATTATACGGACCAAAAGGTATCGGAGCCTTATATGTACGTCGTAAACCACGTATCCGCTTAGAAGCCATTATTCACGGTGGCGGTCATGAGCGTGGCATGCGTTCCGGGACATTGCCTGTCCACCAAATTGTGGGCATGGGTGAAGCTTATCGCATCGCAAAAGAAGAAATGGCAACAGAAATTCCACGCATTAAAGCCCTTCGTGATCGTTTATACAACGGTTTAAAAGATATCGAAGAAACCTACGTTAACGGCTCCATGGAACACCGTGTCGCCAACAACCTCAACATCAGTTTCAACTATGTGGAAGGTGAATCCTTAATGATGGCATTACGCGACATCGCGGTATCTTCCGGCTCCGCGTGTACTTCTGCAAGCCTTGAACCGTCTTATGTGTTACGTGCGTTAGGGCGCAATGATGAATTGGCACACAGCTCGATTCGTTTTACCTTAGGTCGCTTCACCACCGAAGAAGAAATCGACTACACCATCAGCTTAATGAAAAGTGCGGTAGAAAAATTACGCGCATTGTCTCCGCTTTGGGATATGTTTAAAGAAGGTATCGACTTAAACACCATTGAGTGGGCGGCTCACTAATTTGACGGGCGAAACAAACGCCCAATAAAAACAATATTTTAGGAAGGAATAAAAAATGGCATACAGCGAAAAAGTGATCGATCATTACGAAAATCCACGTAACGTGGGTTCTATGGACAAAAAAGACAGCGCCGTCGGCACCGGCATGGTGGGCGCACCGGCATGCGGTGACGTGATGCAATTACAAATTCGTGTAAATGACGAAGGTATTATCGAAGACGCCAAATTCAAAACCTACGGCTGCGGTTCCGCAATCGCTTCCAGCTCGTTAATCACTGAATGGGTGAAAGGTAAATCCTTAGAAGAAGCAGGTGCAATCAAAAACAGCCAAATTGCTGAAGAACTCGAATTACCGCCGGTGAAAGTACACTGCTCTATTTTGGCAGAAGATGCCATCAAAGCAGCGATTGCTGATTACAAAGCAAAAAAAGGCTCTTAAGACAATAAAAGTGCGGTCAGTTTTCAACGCATTTTTTAAATGCTGAGAAAACAAACCGCACTTTGTCTTTTCCTTAAGTCAGGAAAGACGATAATGACGAATAGAGTATTTTGATATCCTGAGTGTTACTTCCGTCTACTTATAACACCGCGAACCCCTTAAGTAGCATTTGATTTTGGAGAAATAAAATATGTCAGTCACATTAACCGAAAGCGCAGCAAATCGCGCCAGAACATTTTTAGAAAAACGCGGGAAAGGGATTGGTTTACGTTTGGGGATCAAAACTTCCGGCTGCTCCGGCTTGTCTTATATGCTGGAGTTCGTGGACACATTAAACAAAGACGATCAAGTGTTTGAACAACATGGCATAAAAGTGATCGTGGACACCAAAAGTCTCGTGTATTTAGATGGCACCCAATTAGACTTTGTCAAAGAAGGCCTAAATGAAGGCTTCAAATTCACCAACCCGAATGTCAAAGACGAATGCGGTTGTGGTGAAAGTTTTAACGTGTAATTGAGACGATGATGAACAATCCCTTTGCTTTATTTGATTTACCCGTTGCTTTTCAAGTGGACAGTGCGTTATTAAATGAACGTTATTTAGCCCTGCAGAAGTCCCTTCATCCGGATAATTTTTCGGCTGCGTCCGCACAAGAACAACGTCTTGCGATACAAAAATCAGCAGAAATTAATGATGCGCTGCGCATTTTAAAAGATCCGATTACGCGTGCTGACAGCATTATTGCGATAAATACCGGCGAAACAGAAAATCCGGAAGAAAAAAGCAATAACGACATTGATTTTCTGATGCAGCAAATGGAATGGCGTGAAACCTTAGAAAATATCGAAAACCGTAAAGACACGGATGAATTAACCGCATTTGCCCAAGAAATTAACCAAATCCGTCATGCCATTTTAAGCGAATTATCCACCGCACTTGATGCGCAACAATGGGACATTGCACGGGCAATCACAGACAAATTACGTTTTATCAAAAAACTTCAAGCAGAAATTGAGCGAGTTGAAGAGACTCTTTTAGATTTTTAATGTAAAGCATATCGAGAAACAACATGGCGTTACTTCAAATTGCAGAGCCGGGACAAAGTGCCGCACCCCATCAACAAAAACTTGCCGTGGGCATCGATCTCGGCACCACAAACTCCCTGATTGCCACCGTACGCAACGGCCACAGCGATGTTTTATTAGACGAACAAAATCGTCCGTTATTGCCCTCTGTTGTGCATTTTGGCAAAGATGACAACGTGATTGTCGGCTACGAAGCCGCCGAACTTGCCACGCAAGATCCGCAAAATACGGTGATTTCCGTCAAACGCTTAATCGGTCGCAGTCTTGCGGATATTCAACAACGTTATCCGAATTTACCTTATCAATTTGTCGCCAGTGAAAACGGTTTGCCTTTATTAGCAACACACCAAGGTGTACGTAGCCCGATTGAAATTTCCGCAGAAATACTGAAAAAATTGACCGCACTTGGTGAGCAACGCTTGGGCGGAAACCTTGTCGGCGCAGTAATTACTGTGCCTGCCTATTTTGATGATGCACAACGCCAAAGTACCAAAGACGCGGCGAAATTGGCAGGGCTCAATGTTCTGCGTTTATTAAACGAACCGACTGCGGCAGCCATTGCGTACGGCTTGGATAGCGGACAAGAAGGCGTGATTGCCGTGTATGATTTAGGCGGTGGCACCTTTGATATTTCCATTTTGCGCCTCTCCCGCGGCGTGTTTGAAGTGTTGGCGACCGGCGGCGACACGGCGCTAGGCGGTGATGATTTCGATTTGGTCTTAGCTAATTGGATTATCGAACAATCTGCCGTAAAACCGGAAAATGACAGCCAATATCGCGAACTGATTGAATTAGCTAATCACGTTAAAGTGGAATTAACTCACGTAACGGAAGCTAAAATTCAGTATCGCAATTGGCTTGGCAACATCAGCCGAGAACAATTTAACGAACTGATTCAACCGTTGGTTAAACGTTCTTTACTTGCTTGTCGCCGTGCCTTAAAAGATGCCGGCGTAGAAACGGAAGATGTGCGTGAAGTGGTGATGGTGGGTGGATCTACCCGAGTGCCTTATGTGCGCGAACAAGTGGGTGAATTTTTCCAAAAACAACCGCTGACCTCTATCGATCCCGATAAAGTGGTTGCCCTTGGCGCGGCGATTCAAGCCGATATTCTCGCCGGCAACAAACCGGATTCCGAGCTATTGTTACTGGACGTTATTCCGCTTTCCCTCGGCATCGAAACCATGGGCGGTTTAGTGGAAAAAATCATTCCGCGCAACACCACTATTCCTGTGGCACGTGCGCAAGAATTTACCACGTTCAAAGACGGGCAAACCGCGATGTCGGTGCATATCGTACAAGGTGAACGGGAACTGGTGAACGATTGCCGCTCTCTTGCCCGCTTCACGCTGCGCGGTATTCCACCGATGGCGGCGGGTGCGGCACATATTCGCGTGACCTACCAAGTGGATGCCGATGGATTGCTCAGCGTCACCGCCATGGAAAAAACCACCGGTGTGCAATCCTCGATTCAGGTGAAGCCGTCTTACGGTTTAACGGATAATGAAATTGCCAACATGCTGAAAGCCTCCATGGAAAACGCCAAAGAGGATATTCAAGCGCGTTTATTGGCGGAACAGCGCGTAGAAGCGGAACGTGTACTGGAAAGCGTACGCTCTGCTCTGGCACAAGATTATGATTTATTAGATGACGACGAATTAAGTGCGGTCAAAAACGCGATTATTTCGTTAGAACAATTAAAACAGCAAGATGATTCCCTTGCCATCAAACAAGGTATCAAAGCGCTGGATTTAGCAACGCAGGAATTTGCTGCCCGTCGTATGGATAAATCCATTCGCACCGCGTTAGCAGGTCACTCCGTTGACGATATTGTAGGAAAGTAAGGATGTTAAAATGCCAAAAGTGATTTTTTTACCCAATGAAGAATTTTGCCCGGAAGGCATGGTAGTTGACGCCGCCGCCGGCGACAATTTGCTTGAATTGGCGCTCAATGCTGGCGTAGAAATTCACCACGCTTGCGATGGCTCTTGCGCTTGCACCACATGCCATGTGGTGGTGCGTGAAGGAGGCGATTCTTTAAATGAACCAAGCGATCAAGAAGAAGATATGTTAGATAAAGCTTGGGGCTTAGAAATGGACAGCCGACTGTCTTGCCAATGTATTGTTGGGGATGAAGATTTAGTTGTCGAAATTCCAAAATACAACATTAACCACGCAAACGAGGCGGCACACTGATGAAATGGACGGACGCCCAACGCATTGCCGAAGCCTTATATGACAACAATCCGGAGTTAGATCCAAAAACCGTGCGTTTTACCGATTTGCACCGCTGGATTTGTGAGTTAGAGGATTTTGACGATGATCCGCAAAAATCAAACGAAGGGATTTTAGAAGCTATTTTGCTGAAGTGGTTGGAAGAATACGAGTAGAAATTCGTTCAGAAAAGTCACCGCACTTTGATCGCAAACTTTAATCGTAGGGGACAGGCTTATGCCTGTCCTATTCGTATAATCAGATTGTCGGACAGACATAAAGTCTGCCCCTACAATGTGGAATGATGCTTACTTCACCTGCATTCCCGCTTTCACGCCTGCATCAGCAGACAACAGGAATAAATCCGCGCCGCCGGTGCCCGCACTTAAAATCATGCCTTCGGACACACCAAATTTCATTTTGCGTGGTGCTAGATTTGCCACCATAATCACAAAGCGTCCTTCCAGCTCTTCCGGCTTATCGTAAGCCGCCTTGATACCGGAGAAAACTTGGCGTTTGTGATCGCCCAAATCCAGTTCAAAGCGCAATAATTTATTAGATTCCGGCACGGCTTCGCATTTCAACACTTTCGCCACGCGCATATCTAACTTAGCAAAATCATCAATCGTGATGGTCTCTGCAATCGGCTCAATTTCCCCCGCAGATTCATTTGTATTTTTGACCGCACTTTTCACGACAGGTGTAGCGTTCGCTTGTGCATTTTCTGCTTTAGATGCCTCAATCATCGTTTCAATTTGCTTACCATCCAAACGGGAGAACAAGGCTTTAAACGGTGCAATTTGATGATTTAACAATGGCTGCGCTAAATTTGCCCAGGTTAATTCTGCTAGCAAGAAGCCCTCTGCACGTTCTGCAAGTTTCGGTAACACCGGTTTCAAATAGCCTATAAGCACTCGGAATAATTGAATCCCCATGGAACACACCGCTTGCAACTCCGCGTCTTTACCCTCTTCTTTCGCAATCACCCAAGGGGCTTTATCATCAATATATTTGTTGGCTTTATCGGTTAATGCCATGATTTCACGAATGGCTTTGCCGAATTCACGATTTTCGTAATACGTGGCGATTTGCTCAGATTGTGCAATAAATTCATTAAATAACGCCTGATCATCTAATGCTGCCGCCAACTTGCCGTCAAAACGTTTTTGGATAAAACCGGCGTTACGGGAAGCCAAATTCACCAGTTTATTCACCAAATCCGTATTCACGCGCTGAACGAAATCTTCTAAGTTCAAATCCAAATCATCAATGCGATTACTTAATTTCGCCGCGTAGTAATAACGCAAGCATTCCGGATCCAGATGTTTCAAATAGGTTGCTGCTTGAATGAAGGTACCGCGGGATTTTGACATTTTCTCGCCGTTCACCGTCACATAGCCGTGCACAAAAATATTGCTCGGTTTACGGAAACCGGCACCTTCTAACATGGCAGGCCAGAACAGACTGTGGAAATACATGATGTCTTTGCCGATAAAGTGATAAAGCTCAGCATCGCTGTCTTTGCACCAGAAACTGTCGAAATCGATGTGGCTTTCGCGTTTGCACAGATTTTTGAAAGACGCCATGTAACCGATAGGCGCATCCAACCAAACGTAGAAATATTTGCCTTCCGTATTCGGAATTTGGAAACCAAAATATGGCGCATCGCGTGAAATATCCCATTGTTGAAGACCCGCTTCAAACCATTCCTGCATTTTATTCACCACTTCCGGCTGCAAAGATCCGGAGCCCAACCAGTTTTTCAACATGGCTTCAAAACTTGGCAAATCAAAGAAGAAATGCTCGGAATCTTTCATCACAGGAGTCGCACCCGACACCACAGAACGTGGGTTAATGAGTTCTGTCGGGCTGTAGGTTGCTGCGCATACTTCGCAGTTATCGCCATATTGATCCGGCGATTTACATTTCGGGCAGGTACCTTTCACAAAACGATCAGGCAAGAACATGCCTTTTTCCGGATCATAGAGTTGGGAAATGGTGCGGCTTTTAATAAAACCGTTTTCTTTTAAACGGTTGTAAATGAATTCTGAAAACTCACGATTTTCTTCGCTATGGGTGGAATGGTAGTTATCAAAACTGATATTAAAACCGGCAAAATCCGCCATATGTTTATGGCGTACATCGTCAATGAGTTGCTCCGGCGTAATGCCCATTTGGTCGGCTTTTAGCATGATTGGTGTGCCGTGTGCGTCATCGGCGCATACAAAATAAATTTCATTGCCACGCATCCGTTGAAAACGCACCCAAATGTCCGCCTGAATATGCTCCAACATATGACCTAAATGAATAGGGCCATTGGCATACGGCAAGGCACAAGTGACTAAAATTTTACGCTTGGAATTCGACATAATATTGACCTTCAAAATCCTTAAAAATACAGAAAAAAATTGGCGTTTATGTTACCTTATTGAGGGTATTTTTTCTAGTTTAATCATGATTTAGGCATTTTTAACTTAACAGATAAAGGCGTGCATGATTAAATAGCGCCCGACGAATTTATGACATAAAAAAGGAAGCATTATGGCGACATTATTTTCCGACAATTTAACGGAACAGCAAAAGGAACACCTTGTTCAGCTATTTAAACACTTTCAACATCCTACTCTGCAAAAAGATCTTGTTTCACTCAACGCGTTGAAAAAAGTCGAAAAAGGTGGAAATACGCTACGCGTGGAATTATCCATGCCTTTCGCTTGGAACACCGCGTTTGCTGAATTAAAAAATGCTTTAACCGAACCGTTAAAAGCGGCGGCAGACGTAGAAAATGTCAAATGGCAACTTAGCTACCAAATCGCCACCCTCAAACGCGCCAACAACCATCCTGCTGTGAAAGGCGTAAAAAATATTATTGCGGTGAGCTCCGGTAAAGGCGGCGTGGGTAAATCTACCGTTTCCGTCAACCTTGCCATTGCGTTACACCAACAAGGTGCACGCGTGGGAATTTTAGATGCGGATATTTACGGTCCTTCCATTCCGCACATGCTTGGTGCACCGCATCAACGCCCAACCTCACCGGATAACCAACACATCACGCCAATCGAAGCACACGGTTTGTATGCGAACTCCATCGGTTTCCTCATGGACGAAGACAACGCCACCATTTGGCGCGGTCCAATGGCAAGCAGCGCATTAAGCCAACTCTTACAAGAAACCCTATGGCCTGACTTGGATTATCTTGTGATCGATATGCCTCCGGGCACCGGCGACATTCAGCTGACGTTATCCCAACAAATTCCGGTAACCGGCGCCATTGTTGTGACAACCCCTCAAGACATCGCTTTGTTGGATGCGGTGAAAGGTATTGCCATGTTTGAGCGCGTTTCCGTGCCGGTATTAGGTATTGTGGAAAACATGTCCATGCACATTTGCAGCAACTGTGGCCATCAAGAAGCGATTTTCGGCACCGGTGGTGCAGAACGCATTGCGGATAAATACAATATCAAAGTATTAGGACAACAACCGTTACACATTCGCCTGCGTCAAGATTTAGATCGCGGCAAACCGACAGTTATCGCTGCGCCTGAAGACGACATTGCCAAATCCTTTATGCAATTGGCCGAAAAAGTGGCAAGCGAACTTTACTGGCAAGGATCGGTGATTCCGAGCGAAATTATGTTCCGCGAAGTAAAGTAACCACGTTGCATTAAATTACCTTACCTAAAAGCAAAGTGCGGTGAAAAATCTCAGTATTTTTCGCCGTATTTTTATCTCAACCATGCCATACCGTCTCCCTTTGATACCGAGAAAGAACGTCATAAGCCACGTATTTTTTCTCTACAATTTCCCAAAATACCGCTAAAATTACGCACGCTATCTTCATTGCCGTTGGTTAAACCAAGACTCAAAATCCATTGGATTTTTTGACCGCACTTTTTGTTATTTTAAGGATGTTTATGTCACCGCCACGTTTTGTTCATTTGCAGGTTCACAGTGATTTTTCCATGATTGACGGTATTGCCAAGGTGAAACCGTTGGTGAAAGCCTGTGTAGAAAACAACATGGTGGCGATGGGGCTAACGGACTTTACGAATTTCTGTGGTTTGGTCCGGTTTTATGGGGAGGCATTATCTTCCGGCGTGAAGCCGATTATCGGGGCGGATGTGCTGGTGCAAAGCGAGCTGTGTGGTGAGGAAAGATTCCGTTTAACCTTATTGGCAAAAAATAACGAAGGCTACAAAAATATCACGTTGTTGCTTTCTAAAGCCTATGAACGTGGTTATGCCGATGTGCCGTATATCGATCAGCAGTGGCTGGTGGAACACCGTGCCGGGGTGATTGTTTTATCCGGTGGCGTTAATGGCGATGTCGGTAAAAAATTACTGCGTAGTAACACTGATGAACTCAAAAGTGCGGTGGATTTTTACCACGAATTTTTCTCTAATCATTTTTATCTTACCCTTACCCGTACCGGTCGTCCCGATGAAGAACGTTATATTCAAGCGGCGTTAGCACTGGCCGAACGGGAACAGTTGCCGGTGGTGGCGACCAATGATGTGTGCTTTTTACACGAAGACGATTTTGAAGCCCATGAAATTCGCGTGGCGATTCATGACGGTTTCACATTAGATGATCCGAAACGTCCTAAAAATTATACTAGTCAACAATATTTCCGTTCCGAACAAGAAATGTGTGATTTGTTTGCCGATGTGCCGAGCGCACTGGAGAACACGCTACTGATTGCACAACGCTGTAATGTCACCATTCGATTGGGCGAATATTTCTTACCGAAATTTCCAACCGGTGATTTAAGCACCGAAGATTACCTTGTGAAACGCGCTAAAGAGGGCTTGGAAGAGCGCCTTAAGGTGTTATTCCCTGATGAAAACGTGCGTGCAGCGCGCCGTCCGGAATATGATGAACGCTTGCAGGTGGAACTGGATGTCATCAACCAAATGGGCTTCCCTGGATACTTTTTGATCGTGATGGAATTTATTCAATGGTCAAAAGATAACGATATCCCTGTCGGGCCGGGGCGGGGTTCCGGCGCGGGATCTTTGGTGGCTTATGCGCTAAAAATTACCGATTTAGATCCATTGGAATTCGATTTGCTCTTCGAGCGTTTCCTTAATCCGGAACGGGTTTCCATGCCTGACTTTGACGTGGATTTCTGTATGGACGGACGCGACCGCGTGATTGAACACGTTGCTGAAATGTATGGACGGGGTGCGGTGTCGCAAATTATTACGTTCGGTACCATGGCGGCAAAAGCGGTGATCCGCGATGTGGGGCGGGTGTTGGGACAGCCTTATGGCTTTGTGGATCGCATTTCTAAACTAGTGCCACCTGATCCCGGAATGACGCTCGCCAAAGCGTTTGAAGCCGAGCCAAAACTGCAAGAAATTTACGATGCCGATGAAGAAGTCCGCGCCATTATTGACATGGCACGCAAGCTGGAAGGCGTCACACGAAATGCCGGTAAGCATGCTGGTGGAGTGGTGATTTCGCCGACGCTAATTACGGATTTCTCGCCGCTGTATTGCGATTCGGAAGGTAAACATCCGGTCACCCACTTCGATAAAAATGACGTGGAATACGCCGGTTTGGTGAAGTTTGACTTCTTAGGTCTGCGTACCTTAACCATCATTAAATGGGCGTTGGACATGATTAACGCGCGCATGGAAAAAGAAGGCAAACCGTTGGTGGATATCAGCGCCATTCCGTTGGATGATCATCAATCTTTTGAAGTGTTGCTCAATGCCGAAACTACGGCAGTGTTCCAGCTGGAATCACGCGGCATGAAAGATTTGATTAAGCGTCTTAAGCCGGACTGTTTTGAAGATATTATCGCGTTGGTAGCCTTGTTCCGACCCGGCCCATTACAATCGGGCATGGTGGATAACTTTATCGACCGTAAACACGGGCGCGAAGAAGTGTCTTATCCGGATGCGAACTATCAACATGAATCCCTTAAGCCAATTTTAGAGCCAACCTACGGCATTATTTTGTATCAAGAGCAGGTCATGCAAATTGCGCAAGTGTTGGCGGGTTATACGTTAGGTGGTGCGGACTTATTGCGTCGTGCGATGGGTAAGAAAAAACCGGAAGAAATGGCGAAGCAGCGTTCCGTATTTAAAGAAGGCGCCATCAAAAACGGTGTAGACGGCGATCTTGCCATGAAAATCTTCGATTTGGTGGAAAAATTTGCGGGGTATGGCTTTAATAAATCGCACTCTGCCGCCTATGCTTTGGTGTCTTACCAAACCCTGTGGCTGAAGGCACACTACCCGGCGGAATTTATGGCGGCGGTAATGACTTCGGAAATGGATAATACCGACAAAATCGTTGGCCTGTATGACGAATGTATGCGCATGGGCTTGAAGGTCGTTCCGCCGGATATTAACACCGGGAAACATCATTTTAGTGTGAATGAAAACGGCGAGATTGTATACGGTATCGGTGCGATTAAAGGCGTGGGCGAAGGACCGATTGCGGCGCTAGTGGAAGCCCGTGAGAAAGACGGTATTTTCAAAAACTTGTTTGATTTATGTGCCCGGGTGGATTTAAAGAAAATCAATCGACGCACGTTTGAAAGCCTGATTAAATCAGGTGCTTTCGATAAACTTGGGCCACATCGCGCTGCCTTGCAGCAAAATCTGGAAGATGCCTTGCGTGCTTCCGATCAACATGCCAAAGACGAGGCTTTAGGGCAGACGGATATGTTCGGCGTGTTGACAGAAACCAACGAGGAAGTGGAACATTCCTATGCCAATATTGCCCCTTGGACGGAAAAAACGATTTTAGACGGTGAACGGGAAACTCTCGGACTGTATCTCAGCAGCCATCCGGTGAGTCGTTATTTGAAAGAATTGTCCCATTACAGCCCGGTTCGCTTGAAAGAATTGACACCGAATTATCGCGGACAAATGAGCACCGCCAGCGGTTTGGTGGTGAATACGCGCATTGCCGTGACCAAAAAAGGCAACCACATCGGCATTGCTACCATTGATGATCGCTCTGGTCGTTTAGATTTAACGCTGTTTGGCGAAGCGCTGGATAAATTCGGTGAGAAACTGCAAAAAGACAGGGTAATCGTGGTGTCGGGACAAGTCAGTTTTGACGATTTCTCACAAGGTTTGCGTATGTCTGTGCGGGATTTGATGACGATTGATGAAGCCCGTGCACGTTATGCGAAAAGCCTGGCGATTTGCCTGTCTCAAGAACAGATTACACCGCAATTTATTAAACAATTTAAACGGATTTTACAGCCTTACAGTGGCAATTCTCTGCCGGTGCATATTTATTACCAAAGCCCACAAGGCAGAGCCTTAGTCAAAATGGGCGTGCAATGGTCGGTCAATCCAACCGATGAATTGCTGACAGAACTTGTGACGTTGCTTGGTGAAAGTGCGGTTGAATTGGAGTTTGAATAAGAGGAGCGGGTAAAGCAAAACGCATGATGCTTGCCATGACTTACCATGCCAAATAGAAGCCTTTCGTTAATGCGATGAAATCGGTATGGTACTGATTCTGCACATCATAAATCGTCAGTTGTTGATATGCCGTTTGTTGTGCTTGCGCAGAAAAAGTCAATAACACGCGCTGAGGTGTTTTTCCGGCTTTCGTCACTACATCGCAACGGGCAATGCAAGAAAGTGCAGTGGATTTTAGCAACGTTTCGGCGGCCTCAAAAGGTAAGACAAAGCTGATTTTGCCCTGTGACGTGAGGCAAGAATGTGCTGCCTCCAACCACGCAACATGAGATTGAATCACATAGCGTGCGGTGTTGCGCTGAGTGTCTCGGCAAGCAATGCCGCTTTCAAAATAGGGCGGATTCGCCACAATTAAATCAAACTTTACTGAGGTTTGCTGACAAAACGTAAAAACATCTTGTTGATACACATGAACCTTTTCCGCCCAAGGCGAGGCGGCGACATTTTCTTGTGCCTGTTGTGCGGCAGCAGGATCCAATTCAACGGCATGAATTTGACTTTCTGCGGCACTGCGTTGCGCTAACATTAACGCAATCAATCCGCTGCCGGTGCCTAAATCTAAAATCTGTTGGGCGTAATTTACATCCGCCCAAGCACCTAATAAAACACCGTCAGTACCCACTTTCATGGCGCAACGATCATGATTGACATGAAATTGCTTAAAACGAAATCCTGCACTGCGCATGGTAGAAATTCGTGCTTATTCCGCCGGAAAAATAAACGGATTTAAGCCACTTTTCATAAAGCCTTTTTCTTCCATTTCCATGTCTAAGAAAAGAGAAGCCAAATCATCGGCAATCACTTCCACTTTCGGTTCTTTTTCTTGGAACATAATTTTTAAATAACTTTTACAACTGCCGCAGCTTTCGCTTCGAATGGCTGCCATATAATCATCAATTGACCAATAATCTAATTCTTTGTTTTGTCCACAATTAGAACATTGGCTACGTACCATATTCCATTCGCTTTCACAAAGCGCACAGTGCAAATAACGCAGACCTTGTTGGCTGCCGAAATGCACTAAACTTGCCGTTGGCGCAGTGTTACACACCGGACAACAATGAAGGTTTTCCGTGCTTTCTTGTTTCGCATTATGAGGAATTTGTTGCACTAATTGAAGCCAATACAAGGATAATGCAGCCCAAACAAAGACGGCTTTGTCACTGGAAATAGTGGCAAATTCTTGTGCCAAGACGTTATCGGCCAGTTCTTCTAATTCACTGTCTGCCGCTTTTTCTAACCATTCGATAGTGGTGAGAATCTGGTCGTTGGCAGAAGGTTTTAATTTCTCTAAAAGTGCGGTCAATAATTTGCGCCAAATTGGATCACGCTGCCAATGTTGTGCATTTAACGGTTGATGCGCTAATTGTTCGCCGGACAGTTTTTCCAATCTCGGATCTTGCGGAATCGGCATATTTTCAAGCAGTTCTAATTGTGCATCGGCAATCGCGGCGGCAAACAACAGATAATCAGCGAGTGGATGATCCTGCGCTAACTCTCTTAAACGCGCAGCGCGACGTTGATATAAATTTTTCGGGCTAGAAAACAACAACGGTGGCGCAGTATAAGAGGCAGCTGCTTGTTTAATTTCATTTTCAGGTAGAATTCGAATACTCATAATTTTAGGGTTTATTGTTAATAGAAAGTAAAAATTCGCGCCTATTATAGGCGCATAATTTTGTGGTTCAATGACTGGAATGGGTAATTTTTATTTATTTGCCAGCCAGCGTTTAATGCGGTTTACCCCTTCTTGCAAATGCTCGATGTTGCGTGTGTAAGCAAAACGCAAATAATGTTTCGTGCCGTTTTGTCCGAAATCAATGCCCGGCGTGGTGGCGACCTGAATTTCATGGAGCATTTGTTTGGCAAATTCGTAACTGTCATTGGTGTATTTGGAGACATCCGCCCACAAATAAAAAGCGCCTTGCGGTTTAAATTCAATGGTGAAAATGTCTTTTAATGCGTTATATAAAAAATCGCGACGTGCTTGGAATTGCTGTTTTACCTGCGCTAAATGTGCTTCATCGAAGGCCTCTAATGCCGCATATTGGCTTAATGTCGGTGCGGAAATAAAGATATTTTGCGCAATAATTTCCGCTTCACGCACTTTATCCTCCGGCACGATAATCCAACCTAAACGTAATCCCGGCATACAGAAATATTTAGAAAAACCGTTGATGACATACGCCTTGTCGTTAAATTGCAATGCTGTTGCAGCCGTTTCGTCATACACCAAACCGTGATACAACTCATCGGAAATAAACGCAATGTCGTGTTCGCGGCAATAGTCATTAAGCGCTTTCAAGCGTTCGGTGGTGTAAATATTGCCTGTCGGGTTTGCCGGCGAGGAAATTTGTAACGCTTTAATTTGATGGCGTTTTAATTGCTCCACGCCTAATTGATAACAATCTTGTTTATCTACCGGCATGAATTCCGGCTGAATATCCATCATATAGGCAAAATTTTTATAACAAGGATAAGACGGATCCGTTAAACCCAATTTGTCACCGTGATTTAAGGTAAGGGCATAAGCCACTAGGAATGCACCGCTGGTACCGGGCGTAAGCAAAATACGATTCGGGTTAATTTTTACCTGATAAGTGCGGTCATAATACGCGGCGATTTTTTCTCGCAACGCCAGAATCCCAAGGCTTTCTGTGTAACTAAACTGATTGTGCTGCACGGCATTTTGCAGTGCGGCTTTGACCTTATCGGAAGGCGGTAAATCCGGCTGACCGATTTCAAAATGAATGGCGTTCGGGTATTTCGCCGCTTCTCGTACAATATCCATCACAATAAAAGCGGACATGTTGTCGTAACGCATAATATTTCCTTTTTTCTCTTTTTTTTAGAAAATTTTAAGCTTCTTAATCTTTTCTTAATTTTTACTTGATTTAATTACTCGCAACAAAGCAAGGGGCTTTGTGATAATGAACTTTATGAAGGAGATTTCAAATGAAGAAACGTAGTTTAGCAACAATTTTCGTATTAGCAACCGTTGCCGCAAGCGGCGCTTTTGCCAAAGGTGGTTTCCAAGATCCTAATGCGTCACAAGTACAACACCATCAAAAAGGGGATTTTAAACGTGGTGGGTTCGTTAATGGCGAACAAACACTAAGCAAAGCAGCAGACGCCACTTCGTGGGTTGACGATCAATATGTGATTTTACAAGGCAATATCGTTAAACAAGTGGGTAAAGATGACTATATTTTCAAAGATGCCAGCGGTGAACTCCAAGTAGAAATCGACCGCAAAGCATGGCGTGGTCAGGATATTTCACCAAGCGATGAAGTGAAACTTTACGGCGAAGTGGATAAATCTTGGAATAAAACGGAAGTGGATATTGATCGTGTCGAAAAAATTGTAAAATAATCTGACAAAAAACAGAAAGTGGTGATGAGCCACTTTTTGTTTGTTTTTATTATGGCGATCTCTCAAGTGAAAAGTGCGGTGATTTTTTTATGCGAATTTTATTAATCGAAGACGATGCGCTTATTGGCAACGGCATTCAAATCGGTTTGACCAAATCAGGTTTTGCGGTAGATTGGTTTACTGACGGCAAAAGCGGATTGACGGCAGCGCAAGGTGCACCTTACGATGCGGTGGTGTTAGATTTAACCTTGCCCAAAATGGACGGTTTAGACGTGCTGCAGGTATGGCGTAAAAACGGGCAGGATGTGCCGGTGTTAATTCTGACTGCGCGAGATACCTTAGATGAGCGCATTACGGGCTTACAACGCGGCGCAGACGATTATTTATGCAAGCCGTTTGCGTTGGCGGAAGTGGTGGCACGCTTGCAAGCATTGATTCGTCGTCGTTATGGACACGCCAGTCCGATTATTCAGCATAGCTGTGTCAAATTCGATCCGAATCAACACAAAGTGTTGTTGAATGAACAAGAAATTGCATTAACCACGCGTGAATACAAACTGCTTGAGCTGTTTATGCTGAATAAAGAACGTGTCCTCACCCGTGATTTTATTGAAGAAAAACTTTACAACTGGGATGACGAAGTCAACAGCAACGCCTTGGAAGTGCATATTTATAATTTGCGCCAAAAACTCGGTAAACAATTTATTCGCACCGTGCATGGCGTGGGCTATGCCTTAGGAAAAAATGATGAAGAAACTGAATTGGCACAAGCGTAGCCTCCGTTTTCGATTAATTGCCACCTTGTCTCTGGCATCGATTTTCGTGTGGTTGCTTTCCACGGCAGTGGCGTGGTTTCAAGTCCGTAAAGAAGTGAACCAAGTCTTTGATGCACAACAAATCCTCTTTGCTGAACGGCTAGCTTCCTCTGACTTACGGAATCTTTTAATGGAACGTCATGATAAAGAGAAACCACGCCGTCCTTTTAAAAAGCACCGCTTTGATGATGATGCCCTAGCCTTTGCGATTTTTACTCCCGACGGCAATATCGTGCTTAGCGATGGTGAAAATGGTGAGAATTTTATTTATGCGCCTAAAAAAGGCTTTTCACTCAGTAAAATTCGAGAGGACGATGATGACTGGCGTATTTTCTGGTTGCCTGTCGCCGGTGGGCGTTTGCTGGTTGCCGTGGGGCAGGAACAGGAATATCGCGATGAACTGATCAATAAAATGGTATTCGGACAAATGTGGATTTGGTTTGCCGGTTTGCCGTTTTTATTGGCGGCACTCGGATTGATTATCCGCCGAGAATTACGCAGCCTAAAAGCCGTGGGCGAACAAGTGGCAAAACGCTTGCCTGACGACACGTCGTTGTTACCGACCGACAACCTACCAACGGAAATCTTGCCGTTAATTCAAAATTTGAATCAATTTTTTGACCGCACTTCGGCCACCTTATTGCGTGAACGTCGTTTTACGTCCGATGCCGCCCATGAATTGCGCAGCCCGCTTGCCGCTTTGCGTATTCAAACGGAAGTGGCACAACTTGCCGGTGATGACGCCCACTTACGTGAACAGGCATTGGAAAATCTGACCAAAGGCATCGATCGCGCAACCCAGCTGATCGAGCAATTATTAACCCTTTCTCGCTTGGATAATTTGAAAGAACTGGAGAATTTACAGGAAATTCATTGGGAACAGTTGATTCCGTCGCTGATGGGGGAATTGTATTTTCATGCGGAAAAACACCAAATCACGTTGGCATTTGAGCCAATCGCCGCGCCTCCGGTAAAAATGGGGCAGCCGTTGTTGCTGGCGCTTATGCTGCGTAATCTGATCGACAACGCCATTCATTATTGCCCGGCGGGCAGTCAGGTTAAAGTGCGGTTGGAAAAAAACAAGATTTTGGTGGAAGACAACGGTGGCGGTGTGGATGAGGCGGATCTGGCTAAACTCGGTCAACGGTTCTATCGCCCCGCAGGTCAAAATGAAAAAGGCAGCGGATTAGGCTTGTCTATTGTTCGCCGCATTGCCGAATTGCATCATTACCAACTCAACCTTTCTAACCGTAAAAATGCTGCCGGCGAACGCATCGGGTTGTGTGCGGAGATTTTGTTGTAAAGTCGATAAAAAGGCGGGGCTAAAAGTGCGGTGAATTTTCACCGCACTTTGTGCTTTTAGTGCGCCTCCTTACGTATCCCTACGACAAATTACGATAACGTTTAGCACGAATTTCATCAGGCAAATCCATTCATTCTGTGGCATAATTGACAAGATTTATTCACAGTGAGGAAAACCAAATGCGAATTTTACACACAATGTTACGTGTCGGCGATTTACAACGTTCCATTCAATTTTATCAAGACGTGTTGGGGATGCGTTTATTGCGTACCAGCGAAAATCCTGAATATAAATATTCTTTAGCATTTTTAGGCTACGATGATGAAGACAAGGCGTCCGTCTTGGAATTAACTTATAACTGGGGTGTTGAGAAATACGACTTGGGCAATGCCTACGGCCATATCGCCATTGGGGTTGATGATATTTACGCCACCTGCGAAGCCGTGCGTCAAGCGGGCGGCAATGTTACCCGCGAACCGGGCCCGGTGAAAGGCGGAACCACTGTGATTGCTTTCGTCAAAGATCCGGACGGTTACAAAATCGAATTCATTGAAAATAAAAGCGCACAAGCCGGTTTAGGCAACTAAGCTAAAAGTGCGGTGAAAATTTCAACTGTTTTTTAACGTGGATTATGAACGATAATCCACGTTTTATTTTTAGGAATAGGTATGTCTGACACGCAAGAAACCATCAACTATCATTTATTAAAACACCGCTTCCGGGGGTATTTACCGGTCATTATTGATGTGGAAACCGCCGGCTTGAACGCAAAAACCGATGCGCTATTAGAATTGGCGGCGATTACGGTCAAAATGGATGAACAGGGCAATCTCTTACCCGATCAAAAATGCCATTTTCATATTCAACCTTTTGAAGGCGCCAATATTAACCCGGAAGCGATTAAGTTTAACGGCATTGATGTTGATAACCCATTGCGTGGCGCCGTGAGTGAAACTATTGCCATCAGCGAGATGTTTAAAATGGTGCGACGTGCGCAAAAAGAGGCGGACTGCCAACGTTCTATTATTGTGGCGCATAATGCCGCTTTTGATCAGGGATTTATTATGGCGGCAGCACAACGCACCAATGCTAAACGCAACCCTTTCCATCCCTTTTCCACCTTCGACACCGCCACATTAAGCGGTTTTATGTTCGGTCAAACGGTGCTGATCAAAGCCTGCCAAGCGGCAAACATTCCTTTCGATAGCCGACAAGCACATTCCGCCCTTTACGACACAGAACGCACCGCCGAGCTGTTTTGTTATATGGTAAATCACCTAAAAGCCCTCGGTGGATTCCCGCATATTGTGACAAAAGAATAACGCGACAAGGTATAGTCCACTTGGTCGCGTGCATTTTGATGCACGATAAATTTTCCTCATGCGCGTATTTTCATTTATCCCTGTAGCGTGCATCTTGATGCACGACCTATCCATCCCATGAGCGTATTTTCATTTCGTGCAACAAGTTGCACGCTACGAGGGGATGGATTCTCCTCATGTGCGTGTTTCATTTATCATTGTAGCGTGCATCTTGATGCACGACCTATCCACCTCATGTGCGTATTTTCATTTCGTGCAACAAGTTGCACGCTACGAGGCGACATATCCATCTCATGAGCGTGTTTTCATTTCGTGCAATAAGTTGCATGCTACAAGGGGACGGATTCCCCTCATGTGCGTGTTTTCATTCGTTCAACAAGTTGCACGCTACGAGGCGACCTATCCCTCTCATGAGCGTGTTTTCATTCGTGCAACACGTTACATGAAATGTGGGGAATGGAGTTTTGATATCGTCTATTTGTGGTGAAAATTTCCTGCGCCATCGCTTTTTTTGAGGTAAAGCAATGTCCATAGCAAGGCTATGCCGAAAAGGGCGGAAGTGAGGAACGTGTAGCTGAATGCCTGTTGTAGTTGCTCGCCTTGTTCGCCGATAACATGGCGGTAACGATCTAAAATGACGGCAGAGACGGCGATGCCGATGCTGATGCCGACTTGTTGGATGACGCTGAGGTACGTGGCGCCTGTACTGGCATTGTGGTCGCTGAGTTCACAAACAGTGAGGGTGTTGATGGCAGTGAAGATAATGGACATACAACAACCATACCATGCCAAGACACAGACAAGCAGCCATAATGCAGCGTGTTGATTAAGTAGGCTCATAGCAATAACTGCAATCGTCATGGAAAGTGCGGTGGAAATAAGCGTTGTTTTGTAGCCGAAACGCGCTAAAACTTTGCCGGCAAAGGATTTTGTGATAATGGAACTGAGTGCAATAGGCGCAAGTAACCAGCCGGCAATATCAGCGCCGTAATGGAAGACGAGCTGTAACATCAGAGGCATGAGGAAAGGAATGCCCGAGGCGGTTAAACGGATAAAGATGTTGGCAATCATGCCAATACGAAACGTACGAACCCGAAAGACATTCAGCGGTAACAACGGATTTTGCGCACGTTTTGCGTAGAAATAATAAAGCAGAAAACTGATGAAACCTGCACTTAACATGACAGCGGTGAGCCCTGAATTGGCGCGCTCTTCCGACAGCAAGTCCAACCCGAGGGTAACGCCTGCTAAGCCACCCGCAAATAAGATGAAACCAATCCAATCCAGCTTCTTTATTTTTCCTGTGCTATTTGGCATATAACGGCCGGCAAATACTATGCCAAGTACGCCAATGGGAATATTAATTAAGAAAATCCAATGCCATGTGGCATGTGTGACCAACCAACCGCCCACGATAGGCCCTAATACAGGGCCGATAAGTCCTGCCATCGCCATAGCGTTCCACGCAGCAACCAACTGGGTTTTGGGAACATTTCGAATAATCGTTAAACGCGCAACAGGCATCATCAACGCACCGCCCACACCTTGCAAAATCCGTGACCAAATTAAGGCGTTTAGCGAATTTGCCATGGCACAAGCCACCGATCCCAACACAAAAACACCCACGGCAGCACGGAAAACATTTAACGTGCCATATTTATCTGCCATCCAGCCGGTGAGTGGAATAAACAAGGCAACCGTGAGTGAATAGCTGATAATCGTCATTTGCATTTCTAATGGCGATTCATTCAAGCTGGCGGAAATCGCCGGCAACGCGGTATTGAGAATCGTTGCGTCAAGGGATTGCATAAACAATGCCATGGCGGCGATAAGGGCAAGGTGTCGGTAATGTTGATGCTGAGTCATAAAAATACGCTTAAATTTCACCGCACTTGTGTTGGTACCACGCCACAATAAAGTCGGCGATTTGATCGATGTGATTGATGTCTAAAACCGGTTTTTCGCAGGCTAACGAATAATCGGTCGCCACGGCAAGAACATAGTCGTCAAGCGCTGGCAATGGCTTTGTCATTCCTTGGCGGTGAAGCAGAATTTTTTCAATCGGCTCTTGCTTAAAGCCTTCCACCAACACAAAATCGGTTAATGCACGGTCAAATTGTTGGGCTAAATAAGTCAAAGAGACACTTTGTGGCGTTTCCGTCATTAACGCCCAACGTTGATCACAGGCCATAATCACTTGCGCCGCGCCCGCTTCTTTCATGCGCCAACTGTCTTTGCCTTCTTTGTCAATTTGCGCATTGTGATGACTATGTTTAATCACGGCTGGGCGTAAATTGCGCTGTTGCAATGCCGGTAACAATTTTTCTAATAATGTGGTTTTGCCGCTACCGCTGTAACCGGTAATACCAAGCATGGGAAGCATATAAGATCCTTAGAGAGGGGTGAATGAGGTCGATTATATAACAACCTGAGACAGAAAAGGAATTCGCTGAAGTACGCTTGTTTCTTGTTTTCTCTCCGGTTTTAACGTACTTTCCGAGCAGTTTGTTGTAACATATCTTCTTTCTTAAGGGCATTACCGAATAGGATGCCTTAATCCATCCCCGAATAATCGCGAGTAATATGACGTCATGAAGAAACCGCACGTTTTTCCACATACGGCTTGGGCTGCCAAATCGCTATGGTCGATTGAATTAAAATCCCTTAGCGTTTTGCTATGCGCCTTGACGGTCATTGGATTCGGCGAGGGGTTGCTATTGCTGTCAGATTTAGGCTCAGCGCCTTGGACGGTATTATCCCAAGGCGTGGCAACACAAGGACAATTTAGCGTAGGTTGGGCCTCTTGGATGATCAGCCTTATTGTCATGTTGGCGTGGTTTCCGTTAAAACTCAAACCTGGGCTTGCCACCGTCATAAACATTTTTGTGATTGCGTTTGTTTTGGGCGTAACGACCTATTTACTGCAAAAACCCACCGCACTTTATGCCCGTTTTGCTTATGCTATTGTCGGCATTTTGTTGTTCGGCATCGGCACCGCCTTTTATTTAACCTGCCACCAAGGCTCCGGCCCACGAGATGGCTTAATGGTCGGCTTATGCCAACATTTTCATTGGAAAATCGGCATCGTACGCACGTCTATTGAAGTGTTGGTTTGTGTGTTCGGTTTCCTACTTGGCGGCGTATTAGGCATTGGCACGCTCATGTTTGCCTTCGGCATTGGCTGGGTGGTGCAATATACCTTATTTTTTATCAGCCGCGTGCCATATTTTCGTCATAAAACCGATAATTTCCTCTAGCTTTTCTTCAATCTTAATTTGCGTTAAATCCGTTTGGCTGGCTTTATCATTCGGTGGGCAGAACGCTAAATGCTTATGGGCATCATTAATCGGCTGCCAACGCAAAGGCGTCGCGGAACGACGGCTTGGGTAAAATCCGATGGTCGGCACGTTTAACGCACCGCTTAGGTGCAAAGGTCCGGTGGAACCGGCGATAAATAAATCAGCACAGGCTAAAGAATGCGCAAAATCCACCAACCCTTTATTTTTATCATAAATCACAACACGTGAATCCTGCACCAGTTCCGCTAATTCATGGGCTTTTTCACTTTCAGTTGGGCCGGCGGTTAAAATCACATAGACATCCAAATGGCACAAGAGACCTTGGATTAATTGCGCATATTGCGTAAGCGACAAATTATTGGCAGAGCCACCGGAGCCGCTGTGTAGAAAAATCCATTTTTTCGAGGTATCGATCTGGAGCTGGTCGCACAAAAATTTACGCTGAATCTCCACCGCACTTTGCTCAAAGGAAAGATACGGTGTGCGTGGCTCAACCACAGGGATTTTGTGATCGCGTAAAAATGCACGCGCCAAATCCAAGTTATATTCAAATTCCGGCTTGGCCGATTGAGAACGACGTTGCGTCAGACGATGATTATAAAAAAACTGCACCCATTTGGTCGCCGGTGCCAAGCGGTAAGGAATGCGGCATTTCCACGCTAATTTAGCGTTATGTGTATTGGAAAAGAAGCTGATCATCGCATCAAATTGCCGTGCTTTAATCTCACTGACAACGCGCTGAAATGCCATTTTGTCGTTTTTAGGTGCATCAATGATGACATCATCTAAATAAGGGCAAGCACGCGCCAACTCGGCAGTGTAAGACGGCACAAGTGCGGTCAGTTTTAACGATGAATCTGACGCTTTCAACATCGCAAACGCCGGCCACGCCAACATAAAATCGCCCAATTTATCGTTTCTGATCACTAATACGTTCATGATGAAGTTTCCATTCTTTAGCCCAAATTGGGCGTATTCTAGCCCGACTGCGACAGATTAAAAAGATTTATGCCAATGAAAATCGCCTAATTAACTAATTGTAAAATAAATGCAACATTCGTCACATTTTTGTTAAATTCCTTAAATTTCCCCTGAAAAACAACGGATTGCCTATAGAAGTGATGAATTTTTTCTGTTACATTGAAAATCCTTTCCTGATAGATAAGAAAAATTTATTTATCACATAAATTTTCCTATTGTTAAGCCTTCAATATGGATTGAGGTCAATAACCATCAAAAAGAGGACAGTCTATGAATTTTAATACCTATGAAACCCTCGCATTAGCCGGCTTTGTGCTGTTGCTTGGGTATTTCCTTGTAAAACGTATTTCCATTTTAAAAAACTATAATATTCCTGAACCCGTTGTCGGTGGTTTTTTAGTCGCAATCGCATTGACCGTGTTATACCAAGGTTGGGGCATTTCTTTTACTTTTGACACCAACTTACAAACTGCCATGATGCTTGTCTTTTTCTCTTCTATCGGGTTAAGTGCAAACTTTGCTCGCTTAGTAAAAGGCGGCAAGCCGTTAATTATTTTTGTTATTGCGGCCGCAATTTTAATCGCTTTACAAAACATCTTAGGCATCGCAGGTTCTTTATTGCTGAATATTGATCCGGCCTATGGTTTAATCGCGGGTTCCGTTACCCTCACCGGGGGGCATGGTACCGGTGCTGCTTGGGCGAAAACCTTTACAGAAACCTTCGGATTACAAGGCGCCACTGAATTAGCCATGGCTTGTGCCACCTTTGGTTTGGTGTGCGGCGGCGTGATTGGTGGCCCGGTCGCGCGCCATTTATTAAAGAAAATGCGTCGTGATGAAAGCCCTGAAAATGATGAACATAGCGATATTCAAGAAGCCTTCGAACATCCAACGTTCCAACGTAAAATTACTACCCGCTCATTAATTGAAACCATCACCATGCTTGTTTGTTGCTTATTGGTCGGTCAATTTTTAGATGCGCAAACTAAAGGCACGGCATTAGCCTTGCCAACCTTCGTATGGTGTTTATTTACCGGTGTAATCATTCGCAACACCCTTACCCATGTGTTTAAATTTAACGTGGCGGATTCCGCCGTGGATGTCTTGGGTAACGTCGGCTTATCTTTATTCCTTGCCATTGCGTTAATGTCCCTAAAATTATGGCAATTAGCCGGATTAGCATTACCGGTGATGATTATTTTGGCGTTACAAGTGATACTCATGGCAGCCTTTGCCATTTATGTGACCTACCGCATGATGGGGAAAGACTACGATGCAGTGGTGTTAAGTGCCGGTCACTGTGGGTTTGGCTTAGGAGCAACACCAACCGCCGTTGCCAATATGCAAGCCATCACCAGTCGTTTTGGACCGTCTCACAAAGCCTTCTTGATTGTTCCGATGGTCGGTGCGTTTTTTATTGACTTAGTGAATGCCGCCTTGTTGAAAGTCTTTATGGTGGTTGTCACTGCCTTACATTAATATTGTAAAACAATAAAAAACCCTATTGAGGTATCAATAGGGTTTTTTATTATAGTCATCCAAAGTCTGGCTATAAAAACCATACGCTATGCGTATGGAGTCCTTCCTCGTAGCGTGCAACTTGTTGCACGAATAATTAACCTCGATACGTAATTTACGATTTTGTGCGTAGCGCGCAACTTGTTGCACGAATAATTAACCTCGATACGTAATTCACGATTTCATGCGTAGCGTGCATCTTGATGCACGACCAAATTACGCACGGAACGTTATTTAACGCTTTCGGGCATTCATAATTTCGTGCAACAAGTTGCACGCTACGATTCACTAAAATAGTGATATGAAAATAAACACGGTTACCAGTTTTAGGGGAGCCTAAAAACCGCACGTTTTAGGTGCGGATTGTTATTGTTTATTTTTATGCGTTTTTCACCGGAATTTCTGCCAATAATTTGGTGATTAACGACCAATAAATTTGCACGGCAGGAATATGGACTTTTTCATCCGGCGAATGGGCGTTTTTAATGGTTGGACCGATGGATACCATATCCATATTCGGATAGATTTTCTTCAACAAACCACATTCCAAACCGGCATGAATAACTTTAATTGCCGGCTCATAACCTAAAACCTCCGCATAGATTTTATGGGTTAAATCCACAATTTCAGAATGTGCTTGTGGTTCCCAGCCCGGGTAAGTGCCGGAGAATTCCACTTTTGCGCCGCTTAATGTTGCCAATGATTTTAACATCGCAGCCACATATTCTTTACCGCTTTCAATTAAAGAACGCACTAAAATCGTGGCTTTCACTTGTGCCTCTTCCGTTTTTAGCACGCCGACACTCAATGACGTTTCCACCACATTGTCCAACACATCGCTATTGCGAATCACGCCGTTAGGCAACACATTCAACAAATGAATCAGACGTTGGCTGTCGGTGACAGAGAAGATTTGCGCCGCTTTTTCGGCGGCTTGTAATGTCAATGTGAGGTTCGGTTCAATTAATGCCAGTTCGGTTTTTAATAAAACGTTGAAATTTTCCACCGCACTTTTTAACGTGGTGACATCACCGTCAAAGGCTAATGTCGCAAACGCTTCACGCGGAATCGCATTGCGCACGGAACCGCCGCGAATATCGCTCAAGGCAAAAACAAAGTGCGGTTGATTTTGTGAAAATTCCGCTAAGAATCGCGCCATGACTTTAATGGCGTTGGCGCGTCCGGTATGAATGTCGCAACCGGAATGTCCTCCGCGCAAGCCTTTTAACACCAGCTGATAACTGTGTGTGAAGGCATTATTTTCATATTGAATCGGGAAAAGGATGTTCGCATTTTCACCGCCGGCACAGCCGACATAAATTTCCCCATTTTCTTCGGTGTCGGTATTGATCATGATTTCACTTTGTAACCAATTGGCGCGTAAGCCAAGGGCACCTTCCATGCCGCGTTCTTCGGTCATGGTGAGTAACACTTCCAAATCCGGATGAGCGATATCGTCGCTGTCTAAAATGGCTAAAGTGGATGCCATGCCGATGCCGTTATCGGCACCTAATGTGGTGTTGGTGGCGTGAACCCATTCACCGTCAATGTAAGGCAAAATCGGATCGGTGGCGAAGTTATGGTGGCTACCTTCATTGGCTTGCGGCACCATGTCTAAATGGGCTTGTAGGGCAACTTTTTTGCGGTTTTCCATCCCTTTGGTGGCCGGTTTGCGGATTAAAACGTTGCCCGCCTCGTCACGTTCTGCATAAAATCCTTTGCCTTTTGCCCAATTAACAATAAATTCCGCCAGTTCATTTTCTTGATAGGACGGGTGCGGAATGGCACAAATTTGATCGAACCATTTCCACAATGAAGTTGGGTTGAGTTGTTGTATTTCTGACATATTTCCTCCTTAAAAATGAGTGAAAATAATAGCATAAAATGCCATTTCAGGTTATCCTAACGCCATTTTATTTCTTGGGCTATGCGCCACAAAAATCCTGAAAGGTGAATATTTATGAGTGAAAAATACGTTGTGACGTGGGATATGTTTCATATGCACGCACGAAAATTATCCGAACGCTTACTTCCCGCTTCTCAATGGAAAGGCATTGTTGCCGTCAGTCGTGGCGGCTTATTTCCGGCTGCCGTATTGGCCCGTGAGTTAGGCATTCGCCATGTGGAAACCGTGTGTATTGCCAGTTATAATCATGACAAACAAGGCGAATTGCAGGTGTTACACGCAGCACAATTAGACAATGGCGGTGAAGGTTTCATCGTGATTGACGATTTAGTGGATACCGGCAACACCGCTCGCGCCATTCGCGAAATGTATCCGAACGCCCGTTTTGTTACCGTTTTTGCAAAACCGGCCGGTGCAGAATTGGTGGATGATTATGTGGTGGATATTCCACAAAATACATGGATCGAACAGCCTTGGGATATGGGCATTTGTTTCGTTCCACCGTTGGCTCGAAAATAATGTAAAAAGCCACCGCACTTTTTATTCATCGCGCTGGATGGTTTAGTCTATCGAATGCGCTATATAAAGCCCGCCGATTAGCCTGATGCTAAAAAGTGGGTTTTTATTTTTAATGACAAAGAAAATATATTAAAGGTTGCAATGATGATAGAGAACTCATGCCGAAAGATTAAAACAGAAACGACGCTTTTTTCTCGCTATCGTTCATCTTCCATCAAAACACTGCCGATATTGACCGCACTTTTCTGTGTTATGCCTTTGGCTTTTGCTGCGCAAGGGGATAATTTGTCAAAAATTCATCAGCAAATTCAACAACAAAAACAGAAAATTGAGCAGCAAAAGCGGGAACAGCAGAAACTACAGAGCACATTAAAAACTCAAGAAAATCAGATTAATTCGGTGATCGGGCAATTACGTCAAACGGAATCGGATTTAAAAGAAATTCGCAAAACGATCAGCGATACTGATAGACAAATCAAACAGTTACAAAAACAAGAAAAAGAGCAAAAAGCCAAACTGGCGAAGCAGTTGGATTCTGCCTATCGTTCCGGTACGAACCCATCAGTGGCGGAGCGAATGCTATCCGATAAAGGGCAAAATGCAGAACGCATGAAAGCTTACTATGCCCATTTGAATCAAGTACGAATGGCATTAATTGAGGATTTAAAGCAGACGCAGGAACAACTGGAGAAACAAAAAGCCGCCATTGCAGAACAACATAAAGAACAACAAACACAACTTGCCGATCAGAAAAAACAACAACAAGAATTGCAAAAAGTGCAGAAGGAACGGCAAAGCACGTTGAACCAACTGAATCAAAACTTAACGCGTGATGAAAATAAATTAGAAGCGCTGAAAGCGAACGAAAATGCGTTGCGCCAAGAAATCCAACGTGCGGAACAGACAGCGCGTCAGCAAGAACAACGTGAGCGTGAGGCGCTAGCGCAGAAAAAACAGGCAGAAGAAACAAAAAATCACAAGCCTTATCAACCCACCGCGCAAGAGCGCCAACTGTTGAACAGCACTGCCGGATTAGGCACACCGAAAAAACAATATGGTTTTCCAGTGGCTGGCAAAGTCGTGAACAGTTTTGGGTCTGCGCAAATGGGCGAATTACGCTGGAAAGGTATCGTGATTGCGGCAGGTGCCGGTACGCCGGTGAAAGCCATTGCCGACGGGCGGGTGATTCTGGCTAATTGGCTGCAAGGTTACGGCTTAATGGTGATCGTGAAACACGGTGAGAGCGATTTGAGTTTGTATGGCTATAACCAATCGGTCGCGGTGAAAGAAGGGCAGCTTGTGAAAGCCGGACAGAAACTCGGTGAAGTGGGTAATAGCGGCGGTCAATCGAAAAGTGGATTGTATTTTGAGATTCGCCGCAAAGGCGTAGCAGTGAATCCGCTAAGTTGGTTGCGATGACCTTAGCAGTCAGAAAAACGTTGTTGTTGGTAACCGCACTTTTGGCAGCGTCCTTTGCCTATTCCGCTAAACTTGCCATAGTGATTGACGATTTAGGTTATCACGCAAAAGAAGACGAACAAATTTTGGCGATGCCGAAAGCAGTGTCGGTGGCAATTATTCCGGCTGCGCCTTACGCCAAACAACGTAATCAACAGGCGTTCCAACAAGGGCGCGATATTCTCATTCATATGCCCATGGAAACGGTGTCTAAAATGAAAATTGAAGATGGCGGGTTGCATTTGGGAATGTCGCAAGGGGAGGTGAATCACCGCGTTCAAACAGCTCACAATATTGTTTCCAACGCCATTGGGATGAACAATCACATGGGCAGTGCGGCTACGGCAGATGGGCCTTTAATGACCAAATTAATGACCGCACTTCGTGAGCGTCATTTGGCTTTCCTAGATAGCCGCACCATCGGCCGCAGTGTGGCAGGTAAAATTGCGAAAGAACAAGGCGTGCGCACGTTAGATCGGCATATCTTTTTAGACGATAGCGATGCGTTTGCTGATGTGCAACGACAATTTCAAGCCGCCGTGCAATATGCGCAAAAACACGGCATCGCCATTGCCATCGGACATCCGCGAAAAAATACCATTGCCGTCTTGCAAGCGGGCATCGCCAATTTGCCGGAGGACGTTCAGCTTGTTTCTATGGGCAGTTTGTGGCGAAATGAAAAAATCGCACCGCCAAAACCTTTTATGCTTCTCTTTAGCGAAATGCCTGCGCCTACCTCCATTCCACCTTATACCGCTGTGCCATTGTTGCGTGGCGTGCCTTAGTCTTGCCGGTTGGTTACACAGACGCTTTGGAAAGCTTCTGCAATAGTCTATCCATCGCACGATAGCCCAAGGCTTCTGCTAAGTGTCGCTGGTGAATTTGCTTTTCCCCTTCTAAATCCGCAATGGTGCGGGAAACCTTGAGTATGCGGTGGTATGCCCGCACAGACAGCCCAAGTTTGGTCAACGCATTTTCTAAAAATAGCGCATCTTTCTCTTCCAGCTTGCAATCTCGTTCAATTTCTTTGCTGGTTAAATGGGCGTTAATTTTGCCGGCACGTTGCAGTTGAATAGCGCGTGCTTTTAAGACTTTTTCTCTCACGGTGGCACTGGATTCACCACGGTCACCGCTATTTTGCAGACTCCCTTGCGGCAATAACGGCACCTCAATGGATAAATCGAAACGATCTAAAAACGGGCCGGAGAGGCGATTTAAATAGCGCATGATTTGTTGTGGTGACGTGCGGTTATGGGTGCCTTGATAATGCCCTGTCGGGCTGGGATTCATGGCGGCAATCAACTGAAATCTTGCCGGAAATTGAATCTTGGCATTGGCGCGGGAAATGATGATTTCACCGCTTTCTAACGGTTGGCGGAGCGCATCTAATACCTTGCGTTCGAATTCAGGCAGTTCGTCCAAAAATAACACGCCATTGTGTGCGAGGGAGATTTCCCCGGGTTTTGGAATCGAACCGCCCCCCACCAATGCCGGTGTGGAGGCGCTGTGGTGAGGCGCACGAAAAGGACGCTGTTTCCAGTTGTGAAAATTCAGTTCATTTTGTACAAGGCTTGCAACCGCGGCAGTTTCAATGGCTTCTTGATCGGTCATTTCCGGCAGTAATCCCGTTAAGCGACTGGCGAGCATAGTCTTTCCTGTACCGGGCGGGCCTAAAAATAACAGATTGTGCTGTCCTGCTGCGGCAATCATTAAAGCGCGCTTGGCATGTTGTTGCCCGATGATGTCTGTCAGATCTTTGGGATTTTCAGGGAAAAAATCCACCGCACTTTGGGTTTTGATGTCACCTGCAAGAGGCAATTCACCCTGCTGATTGAGAAATTGCACCACATCCAATAAAGAATTGGCGTAATAGGTTTCCTGCTCAGAAACCAGTGACGCTTCGTTGGCATTGCCTTGTGCAATAATGCATTTTCGCTTGGCTTGTTTCGCCGCCAGAATCGCAGGAATGACACCATGCACGGCACGCAGTTGACCGGTTAAGGCAAGTTCGCCGATAAATTCAAACTGTTTTAATTTTTCCGGATCGATATAACCAAAGGCGGCAATCATACCAATCGCAATAGGCAAATCAAAACGTCCACCTTCTTTGGGTAAATCTGCCGGGGCAAGGTTGACGGTAATGCGCTTGGCGGGGTAGCGAAATTCGGCATTGAGCAACGCACTGCGGACACGGTCTTGGGCTTCTTTCACCGTTTTTTCCGGTAACCCAACCAGCGTAAAACTTGGCTTACCGTTGCTCAAATGCACCTCAATGGTGACCAGTGGCGCTTGAACGCCCATGGAGGCGCGGCTGTAAACGATGGCTAAAGACATATTGGGCTCCGTAATGCTGAAGAAAAAGGCGGAGCGCCAAAATAAAAAAAGTGCGAAATGAAAGAAATTCACACCGCACTTTTTTGCGATCAGAATCGCAGAAATGGCTTTTTTTAGGCAAAAACCGGCGCAAACCACGCGTCTAATTTGGCGGCCAAACGATCAATTCCGGTGCGTTTCAAGGCTGAAAACGCCTCCACTTGAATGTCACCTTGGAACGGTAAAATCGCTTCACGCACCATTTTGACTTGTTTGCTGCGTTCGCTTTGGCTCAGTTTATCCGCTTTTGTAAGCAGTAATAACACCGGTTTTTCAGAGGTCACCGCCCATTCAATCATTTGCTGGTCCAAATCTTTGAGCGGATGGCGAATGTCCATCAAAATCACAATTCCGGCAAGGCATTCGCGCTTTTGCAAATATTCACCAAGGGCTTGTTGCCATTGTAATTTCATTTGTTCCGGCACGGCAGCATAGCCATAGCCCGGCAAATCCACTAGCTTGCATTGTGGCTCCACCTCAAACAAATTGATGAGTTGGGTACGCCCGGGGGTTTTTGACGTACGAGCAAGGTTTTTCTGATTCGTTAAGGCATTCAGTGCGGTCGATTTTCCTGCATTAGAGCGGCCGGCAAAGGCGATTTCAACGCCGCTATCTTCCGGCAGACTTTTGAGGTTCGGCGAACTGGTTAAAAAATGGGTTTTGTGATAATTCAGTTTAATTTCTGACATGATGTGCTTTGTGTCCAAGGTGATAAATTGCCGGCTAGGATACTTTATCAACCGCAAAAAAACGACAAAAAAATGCAAAAAAGGGGAGATTATGCGAAAATGTGCCTTGATTTTATTTCTATTTCGATTGTGACACCCAATGACTCAACACGCTCTTTATCAATGGCCTCATCCTCTCGCTTTGTATCCGGATCGAGGTAAAAAATCGTATCGCATGAAACGCTTACGTTATCGCTTACGCTCACTTCTTCACCGACAAGCTATTAAAAAATTTGAATGTTTTGTCAATCAGAATGCGTCGCTTGTGCCTCTGCTGAATGCCCGCCCGGATTTTAGTTATCCCTTGGCGCATCGTTTTTTGGATAAACGCTTTAGTGCTAAACAACGCTTGGATGCCATGTGCGACAACCTGACTTTTTTACCGGAAAAATTGACCGCACTTGGGTTGCCGCCGTTGTGGCAACAAGCCATTTCTTTTGGTGAAGTGATTCCTGACTTTGAGCTTAAATTAATGCTCAGCGAGCATCAGCCGATGGAGGGGTTTTGGACATTGGAACTGATTCATTCACCAAGCCAAGAATTGGTGTATTTATTGACCTTTGGCAAAGTGCAACAGGCGCTTTTAATTGCGGTGATTCAAGGGCCGAATTTTGAAGGTTCAAAAGACATGGTGAAATTGCTAACGAAAAAGTGCCATGGTTTACGTCCGGCTTATTTGATGGTGGAAGCCATGAAAGCCCTAACTAATGTGTTAGGTTATTCCGCGCTGTGGGGCATTCCGCATAAGTATCAAAACAAATCCCGCATTGTGCAAAGCAAACGTTATGTGGTGGATTATGATGCGATTTTCGCAGAATCTGCCGGCATATTAAAAGATTATTGGGAATTGCCATTGCATTTTGAAACCAAAAATATGGACAATATTCCAAGCAATAAGCGTTCTATGTACCGTAAACGCTATGCCATGTTGGAACAATTACAGGAAAATATGGCGACCGTACTCAAAGTGCGGTAGAAATTTAACGCAAAAATACGTTTACTTCCCCATTTTCTCTCACAGGGAGATTAGAAATTTTATGAAAAAATTATTCATCGCCGTTTTAATTGCCGGTGTGATGGGACTCACAGCTTGCCATGATAAAGACACTCAAAAGCAAGCAGAAACAATCGCCCAATTAAATGAACAGGTTGCGACCTTGCAAAAACAGGTAACTGATTTAGCGGAAAATCAAATGATTCGCGTAGAACCGGAAGTGTTACTTCAAAAAACAGAAAAGATTCCTTCCTCCACGAGCGAGGGAAACGATCAGGAATGGCATCAAGTGAAATTTGATATTACCACGTTAAAAACGTCTTCAGATTGGTTAACCGAGTTATTATTAAATGAAGTCATTAAACGGTTTGGCGTAGATAAAAATATAAAAATCGATAATAAGCAACAATTTATCGAATTTTTACAACATAACATGGCAGACGCACTCAAAGAGGCGAAAGAATACGAAATGTCAGCCTATGAAACCCAAATGCTGACCGAATATTTAGGGCAACGGGAAAATATTGCCACGTTTACCATTTTCTCACACAATTATACCGGTGGTGCACACGGTCTTTATGGGACGGATTTTGTCCTTGTGGATTTAAAGAAAAAAGCAGTAATTAAAGTAGAGGATATTTTCGTTAAATCCGCACAAGAGAAATTAAAATCTTTATTGTGGGAGAGATATAGAGATCAATATCGCAATGAACAAGGTGAACTTATCGAACCGTTTATGTCAAAAGATGATTTCTATGTCAGTGAAAATGTCTATTTTTCTCGTGAAGGTATTACCTTTGTTTATCCGCCCTATGCATTAGGATCTTATGCTGAAGGGGAAAAAGAATTGACCCTGTCATTTTATGAAAACGATTTAAAAAGCATATTAACCCCTGAGTTTCAATTTTTAGTCAAAGATACGCCCGAATAAATCGGCATAAAAAAAAAGAGTTGATATATCAACTCTTTTTTATATCCCATAAATGACATGATGATATTCTTCTAATTATTCGGAATGGTTAATTCTCGACTTCTAAATGAAGAATATGCGGTGATTGTTTTAATAATGCATATAATTCATGTGCGGTTTCTTTATTATTCATTGCACAACGGAGCGTTAATTTTGTTTCACCGTTGCCCTGATCTTTAATATTCATATTTTCAATAAGATGATGATGTGCTTTTAATAACAAGATAAATTGACCAATGGCTTCAGCGGAAGAAAGCGTGGCGCTAATGCGTGTTTTTCCTTTCTTTTCGTGGCGACGAACCCATTTATGCACATAAGGACTTAAGCGAATCGCAACAAGGATCATCATCGTGGCAATAAGTGCATCAAAATAAAATCCCGCACCTGACGCAATACCAATACCTGCCGCAGCCCAAATGATCGCCGCTGTGGTTAACCCTGAAATGGCGTCATTGTGTTTACGCAAAATAACTCCGGCGCCAAGAAAACCGATTCCGCTGATCACTTGTGCCGCCAGCCGCATAGGATCGGTACGGATATTTTCAGACACTTGGGCATAATGTTCGGCAGATTGAATGGAGACAATGGTTAACACGCAAGTGGTCACCGCGATAATCATGCAAGTTTTTACGCCCACAGGCTTCGCTTTCAATTCCCTTTCTAAACCGATAACTCCGCCAAGTACCATGGCAAAGAGGATTTTAATGAAGATGAAGACATGGCTATCTTGGGCAAAATCGGCGATAAATTGTGTTAAGTCTGTCATGGTTTTAGTCAGTCAGTTCCAGTAATTGATAAAGTTGTTGAAGCTCGGTTGTCGTTAAAGTGCGGTAACTTTTCGGCGGTAAATTTTTAACATCAAAGCCGGCTTGCCGATAACGAATTAAACGTAATGTAGGGAAACCAATATGGGCAGTCATTCTGCGGACTTGTCGATTTTTTCCCTCGTGAATTTGAATTTCTAACCAAGCGGTGGGAATCTGCTTTCGTTCACGAATAGGCGGCACACGCGCCCATAAAAAATCCGGCGGCAAAATCGACCGCACTTTCGCCGGTTGTGTCATGCCATCTTTTAACAACACGCCTTTACGCAGTTGTTCCAACGCCTCTTCGTTCGGAATGCCTTCCACTTGCACCCAATACGTTTTCGCCATTTTAAATTGCGGATTCGCCAAACGATGTTGAATCTCCCCGTTATTCGTCAAGAGAAGTAAGCCCTCGCTGTCTTTATCCAACCGCCCAATGGGATACACATCAGGAATATCAATAAAATCCTTCAAGGTGGCACGCCCCTCACCATCGGTAAATTGGCTGAGCACATCAAAAGGCTTATTAAATAAAATCACCTTTGTTTGCGAAAAACTTAAAGAGGGTTTCGACAGAATTTTGCCTTTTTTTCTAAAGATTTTCGTTATGCCTTGCTTGGGTATACGTAAATGAGGCCTTTTCATCACGGAGGCTATCCTCGTTATTCAAAAATTGCGCTTAATCTTACTCTTTTCTTTTTAAAAAGAAAGATTTCCAGTAGAATGCGCTGCTTCAGCTCATCTGATGAGTGAAAATTACTCTACTTTTACTTTACATTGCCATCAAATGATTGATTTTATTATAACAATTACATAGTGGCGGACTTTACAAAAGGATCATTTATGAAAAAGCCCTTAAATACTGTTCGGAAACTTTCTATTGTCTCCGAATTCACTTCTTCAAAAGCTATTCTAAGTGCAGCACTGGTTGTCGGTGGTTTGCAATTTAGCCCTTTCGTTTCAGCTTTTCCTGCATTACCCGGTGCGGATAATATAGAGGTTGGTATCCACTCTAAAAATGAGAAAATAAACCCACTTCAAGAACTAAAGATTGGGGCAATAGATGTTGGTAAAACAGCAGCAGGAGAGATTAAGAAGACTGATGGTGTTATTTCTGTTGGTAATAAAGATATGGGGCTTTATCGCCAGTTGCAGAATGTGGGTGCTGGACAAATTTCTGCAACGTCCACAGATGCTGTAAACGGCTCTCAGCTTTATACCTTAGCGAATGCCACAAAGGGCATTTATGATGATGTTGATGGAATCAAACAACGTATTTATGACTTTAAAGTTGCAAATGGTCAAAGTTCACTTGGAAAAGATAAGGATAATGCAGGACAATGGAAGCCTTTGGCTGACGGATCATTCACTTTAGGTGCCACTGATGAACTTTCTGTGACGACAGACGGAAATGGCAGTATCGTTTATGGTTTTTCAGACGCCTCCAAGAAAACCATGAAAGAGGCGAAAGACGCAGCAACAACGGTCACGAATTCCCTTACAGCAATTAATGCATCTGTTAAAAAAGCAGAAGATGCGGCAAAAGCAGCTAAAGATTCAGAAACTGCCGCAAAAACTTCAGAAGATAATGCTAAAGCTTCTGAAACCGCAGCAAAAACTGCAGAAACTAACGCTAAGGCCTCTGAAACTGCCGCAAAAACTTCAGAAGATAACGCTAAAGCATCAGAAACCGCAGCTCAAACTGCAGAAACCAATGCGAAAGCTTCTGAAACCGCAGCAAAAACTGCAGAAACTAACGCTAAGGCCTCTGAAACTGCCGCAAAAACTTCAGAAGA
>NZ_CABFLM010000125.1 GCF_901873365.1 uncultured Aggregatibacter sp. | reverse complement strand
TCATGAAAATAGTAAAAATCTGAATCAAACGAAATTGATTTTCAGGCACGCGTTAGGAAACGCGCGCTATCGTGGGGATGTTCGAGTGCTCCGATGCCGCCTTCTTGATAGGCGCGTATCCATCGTCGCAGGTGGGTTCGGGAGATGCCGTAATGATCTGCGGTACGCTGTTGGCTGCGTATATGCAGGTAGTGGAGTACGGCTTGGTATTTGAAGTGTAATGTATATTTGCTCATAAAAAAACTGCACCTTGTGAGTTGGAGGGGATGTCCAACTTTTGGGGTGCAGTTCAGGGTTTGCTCAGGTTTTCAGACGACCTTCGGATTTGGGCGAACCTTATTCCGTTACCGTTTTACGGATGAGCTTTTCCGCATTGGCGAGTGTGTTTTCCACTTCGGCGAACTCTATTTTGCTGCCCGACACCAGCGCGCGCGTATCGTTGAATACGACTTGGACTGCGCCGTCAGCTTCGGTAACGAGGACGCGCAACGGCAGTTGCAGGGCGAAGGCGGGGTCTTTTTGCATCAGCGGCGTGCCGGCTTTGGGCGTGCCGAAAACGATGACTTTCGCGGGCTGCATGTCCAAACCACTTTGTCGCGCTGCGGCTTGGTGGTCGATGACGGCGAACACGGTCATGCCTTTTTCTTTAACGGCGGTTTCCAAACGGCGGACGGTATCGTCGAAGCTGTATTTGCTGACGGCGGTATGGGTTTGATTCATGGCTGAACTTTGTCGGGAATCGGTTTGTCGGGCGGCATCGCCGCTATGTGAAGCGCTGGCGGCTTTAGCAGCGGGTGCGGCATAGGATACGGCGGCAGGAAGGACGAGTGCGGCGGCAGTCAGCGCAGCAGTCAGTAATTTTTTCATAGTTGTTTCTCCAAACGGTTGAATAAAGACATCAATCTAAACGGTTCGGCGGCAAAAAGCAATGCCCGTCAGCAAAAGGGTCGTCTGAAACGGGAGTGGTTTTCAGACGACCCTTTGAGACAAAATCAACGCTGCGCGTCAACCGCTTCCAAAGCGCGCAGGGCGTAAGTGTAGGCTGCGCCTGCGTTCAGGGCGATAGCGGTTACCAGCGCGCCGGCGATTTCGCTTTCAGTCGCGCCCGCTTTGGCGGCTGCGGCGGCATGTACGCTGATGCAGCTTTCGCAACGGGTAGTGATGGCGACGGCGATGGCAAAGTGTTCGCGCACGTTTTCGTTTGCCGCTTTCTCCAACACATCGCGCGTGCGGGCATCGTTTTTGCCTTCTTGGACGTAGAGTTCGGTAATCGATTTCGGGTTTTGCCACAGGCGGGCGTTGACGGCGTGGAAGCCGTAGATGAGTCTTTGGTTTGCCATGATTTTGCTTTATAAAAAATTTCAGACGACATTATAACAAGATAAGGTCGTCTGAAAGGGAAAGGTCATCTGAAAACAAGTGTAACCGGTATCACGAAAACGAAGCCGCCTACCGCATCAAATACCCCTACAGCCCAGAACTGCCGACGCCGATCAACACGGTAACCAACATGGAAAACCTGCTTGCGGCAAGCACGGTCAGTGCAATGGCAATCAATTCGTGCGGTTTGTTGGACGCGAAATAAGGCGCGATGACGTAAATCAACACGCAACCCGGCGCAGCTTCCATCACGATTTGTGCGCGGCGCCTTAAGGTATGGTTGCGCAAGGCGAAAAAACCAATAAGGCGGGTGGAATACGTTACCGCCAGCATGCCGGCAAACAGCAGGAACGACTACCAAGAGAGCAAATCCTTCATTCTTTCCCCCTGATAGCGCAAGCGTCCTCGCTTGTGCCATTACAATCTATTGTGGTTTCAGAGTTAGCAAAATCCCGAGGCAAGCTCACGAATAAAGTTTACCGGAAAAGTGATATTTGGCGATAAAGTGATTACCT
>NZ_CABFLM010000124.1 GCF_901873365.1 uncultured Aggregatibacter sp. | reverse complement strand
TAATGACAAAAAAGTGCGGTCATAAAATCAAAAGGATTCTGAACGTTGGCTTTGCCAACGGCTCCCCAGATAGCCCCTCCTTCTGACACGTAGTTTTATCTATCTAAAAAATAAGCAAATTGAAGTTATTCATGAAAATAGTAAAAATCTGAATCAAACGAAATTGATTTTCAGGCACGCGTTAGGAAACGCGCGCTATCGTGGGGGTTGTATCTTGTATTGAAGAAGCAAGCCGAAGGTTTGTCAGATACTCAAATGCCCGTATCATTCATATTATTGATATTATTGTTTGAATTGTATTATTTTCAATAATAATAAATAACCCTAAACCAATATAAATAACAGCCATTATCCAACGACTAAACTTCTCTACAATTTCACCAACACCTGAAATATTAGCCAATCTTTGTGCTGTATATACTAAAACAAAAATCAATATTAAAAATACAAGAAGAGTAACTAATAAGTCGACAAGATCTAAAGTCACAAAGTAAGGAACAAAAAGTCCAATATTATCTGCACCACAACTAGCAACTGTAACCAAAGCAACAATACCGACTAATTTTGACAACCCTTTTTCATCCAATTCTTTTTTAGCTCTTTTTTCGCCCTCACAATCGTCGTAAATAGCAACTTTAATACCTAAGTAAATCGGTATTAAACCTAATAAACCCAACACCCATTTTTCCGGAACATAATTCAAAACAAAAGCTAGAAATAAACTAACTAATATTAAAATTACAGAACCTAAATATTGTCCGATATAAATATCTCGATATTCTTTTCTAGTATTTGCTCTAGCAAAAAATATTAATAGTATTACCAACAAATCTACTGCTGTAGCAATATATAAAACAGCAGCAGTAATCACAGTCAAAAACATAAAGCACCTCATAATGAATCCCCTGCCCCCTTGGCACCACGGCTTTTTCAAAAACCGAATCGCGTTCGGATAACAGATTCGTATCTTTCGCTAAAGAGGCAAGCCTGTGGCTTACTTACCCTCTCCCTAGCTCTCTCCCACGGGGAGAGGGAATTGGGCTGTCGAGCCTGAACATTTTCAGGTTTACCTGACATCTGATTCCCAATTCTACGGCTCTCTGATTTTGAGAAACCTGATCCCCTTTCCCCGTGGGAGAGGGTTAGGGAGAGGGCAACGAACCGCAAGGTTTGTCAGAAATTTAAATTCCTATCACTCATAATAATGAATCCCCTGAAACTCTCTTGCCACCACGGCTTCTTCAAAAGCCAAATCGCGTTTGGACAGCGGCGTAGGCAGGGTAATCACGTTTTGCACGTTCATGCCCTTAGTGGAAAGCAGCATGATTTCATGGCTCAGGCGTGCGGCTTCGAAGCGGTCGTGCGTTACCAGCATACACGCCATGCCCTGCCGCTCGATTTTTTCCACCAGCATGGCGACCAAAATATCGCGCAAATCGCGGTCCAAACCGACGAACGGCTCGTCCAGCAAGGCAAGGTCGCAGCCGCACAGCAGCAGGCGCAAAAATGCTACCCGTTTCGCCATGCCGCCGGACAATTCGGTCGGATATTTGTTCAAATCTCCCGCAGTCAGCCCGACTTTCGCCGCCAGCGCGATGATTTCGCCTTCATCGGGTTTGTCCATAAAAATAGCGATATTCTGCATCGCGGTCAAGTTTTCCGGCAGGCGGTTTTCCTGAAACAGAAAACCCGTTTTGCGGAAAGTATTGCGTATCGTGCCCGATTTCGGCGTTTCCAAGCCCGCAATCAAACGCAAAACCGTCGTCTTGCCACAGCCGCTCGGCCCGAACAAAGCTTTCACTTCGCCATGTTGCAGGTTCAAACTGAAATCGTGCACGATGGGGTCACGGAGAATTTCAAAACGCACGTTTTCAAGACAGAGCATCACCTTCTCCACGGCATAAACAAAATTTCCAAAGGCTTGGTAATCAGATATTCAAACAGTGACACAAACACGATAACCAACACCACATAAGCCATCACCGTCGAAGTCCCCCTGATAGCGCAAGCGTCCTCGCTTGTGCCATTACAATCTATTGTGGTTTCGGAGTTAGCAAAATCCCGAGGCAAGCTCACGAATAAAATTTACCGGAAAAGTGATATTTGGCGATAAAGTGATTACCTGTTTAAGTTCTTCAATTTTCTTCTAATGACAAAAAAGTGCGGTCATAAAATCAAAAGGATTCTGAACGTTGGCTTTGCCAACGGCTCCCCA
>NZ_CABFLM010000123.1 GCF_901873365.1 uncultured Aggregatibacter sp. | reverse complement strand
AATAATTTTTTCTTCCTTTATTTATCGGCAGGTTTTTTAACCTGCCTTTTCTATTTGTAAGGCGGAGTTCACTCCGCTATTTTATGATGATTTCGGCAGTCTCAACTCTGCCCTACGATAAAAATAATTATGTTCCAAGACAACCCATTACTCGCACAACTCAAACAACAAATTCATGACAGCAAAGAACGTGTAGAAGGCACGGTAAAAGGCTCCGATAAAGCCTATGGCTTTTTAGAATGTGATAAAAAAAGCTACTTTATTGCGCCACCTGCCATGAAAAAAGTGATGCACGGCGACAAAATCAGCGCCACGATCGAAAAACAAGGCGATAAAGCTCTGCCAGCATTCCTGTTTGGGGCGCCTTAAAAGAACCGTTAACAGCCGAACAATTTGCCGAACGTATCGAACAGGTGTTAAACCGCAAACCATTAATTTGCACGGAAAACGGACCGCACTTTATCAGCAAAATCGGTATCTGCACCGGTGGAGGCCAAGGTTACATTGATCTTGCTGCAGCCCAAGGTTGCGACGCCTTTATTACAGGCGAAGTATCTGAACAAACGATCCATTCTACGAGGGAGCAAGGGATTCATTTTTTTGCTGCAGGTCACCAAGCCTTGGGCGAGTGGCTGGCAAAAGAACACGGTTTTGAGGTGGAATTTAAGGATATGGATAATCCGGCATAACAGATTTACCCTTGACTTCTCTATAAAATATATGTATAGAATCAGTAACCATCTAGGAATAGAAGTATTATTTCTGCTGGTATTTTAATTATTACATTCTAACAAGAGGAGAAACACTATGAGTAAAGAATTCGATGCAAAACGCAAAGAACTGTTAGAAGAACTAAATGACATTTTGAATAATGCTGAAGAGCTCTTTAATGAAAAAAGTGAAGCCGGCGCAGAAGAACTGAAAAAATTAAAAAAAAGTTTAAGTTCTCAAGTTAAAGCGATTAAAGGACAATTTAGCTCTCTTCAAGAAGAAGCCGTTGAAAAAACTAAAGAGGTGATTAAGAACACTGATACTCTAGTACAGGAAAACCCCTACAAAGCCATCGGCACTGCCGCTGTTATTGGGTTATTACTGGGCGTACTCATCAGTAAAAAATAGTTGTTATTTACTAAAATCGTTCTACTAAATAATGGCTGCGTATACTAGTTTTTCTGCGCAGCCAATTTTCGTTTCAGACAGCTTAAGGAGATGGAATGCAAATCATACAAAAAATTAAAAATACATTGATTACAACCCTTGAGTTAACACAAATCCGTTTGCAAATGCTTCGGATTGACTTTATCCAGCTAAAAAATTCTTTGTTATCAACTCTCGTTATTATACTATTCGCCTTCTTACTTTTATTAGTTTCTTTTATTAGTTTATTATTTGGTTTGAATTCCTACCTTTCTCCAGAAAATAAAATTACCGCATTTTTTTCTATCAGTGTTATCGCACTATTGATTGTTTTGTTTTTAGCCTTTGGGTTATCGCGTTTTTTGAAAAAACAAAAAACATTTATGATGGATACAGTAAGAGAGATACAACAAGACATTAATGCATTAAAAAATATTATAGGTAAATCCAAACAAGAGTAGGAGAAGTGATAATGCGTTTAGAAGAAGAAAAAGAACTTTTAGTACTCAAGGGCAATATATTGCGACTTAAATTACGTTCACAAGGTAATACAACAAAACGAGAAATTTCATCTCCTCTCCAGAATATAAATTTCTTAGGTTCAGTGTTAAATCAACCCTTAATACGTTCTTTACTATTCACGGCAATAAGTAAAAAACTGTTTACCGCCCGCAGCATTGTTGTTACTGGATTAGGCTTAGTTACGCTCTATGCACTTGGCAAACATAGTCAGCATAATCAATCTGAATAAATTAGCTTTTAATAAATTACCCTAACATATCGGAACACTTACTCTGATAATTGCTCCTATAAGGCAAAACAAGTATAATTTCGCCAATTTTTTCACTAAAACAAACAGGAATAATTATGGGTTTCTTAACAGGTAAACGTATTTTAGTTACAGGTCTCGCTAGCAACCGTTCTATCGCCTACGGCATTGCAAAAGCGATGAAAGAGCAAGGCGCAGAATTGGCTTTCACTTATTTAAATGAAAAATTACAACCGCGCGTTGAAGAATTTGCCAAAGAATTTGGCGCAAACATCGTGCTTCCGTTAGACGTTGCCACCGATGAAAGCATTCAAAACTGCTTCGCAGAATTAAGCAAACA
>NZ_CABFLM010000122.1 GCF_901873365.1 uncultured Aggregatibacter sp. | reverse complement strand
GAAATATAATATTAAAGTTATTTTACTTGCCATTCCAAGTGCTTCACGTTCTGAGAGAAAAGCGATTATTGATAGTCTTATTCCTTTAAAAATTAAGGTAAGAACAATTCCTGATATGGAGGAAATTTTACAAGGGAATGCAAAAATTGATGAGCTGAGAGAAGTAAAAATTGAGGATTTACTTGGTCGTGAACCGGTCTTACCGAATAGAGAGTTATTGCAGAAAAATATTTTTGGTAAAACAGTTATGGTAACGGGAGCTGGAGGATCTATCGGTTCTGAATTATGTCGCCAAATTATTGTAAATAAACCTAAAATATTGATTTTATATGAGCTATCTGAGTTTTCTCTTTATTCTATTCATCAAGAATTATTGGATATAGCGAAGAAAAATAATGATTTAAATGTTAAGATTTATCCTATTTTAGGAAATGTTCAAAATATTGAACGACTAGAATCTGTCTTGACACGTTTTAATGTAGATACAATTTATCATGCGGCAGCCTATAAACATGTGCCTTTGGTCGAATACAACATAATTGAAGGAATAAAAAATAATATTTGGGGGACTTATAATGTAGCGAAATCTGCGGCGAAGCATAATGTAAAATCTTTCGTTTTAATTTCAACGGATAAGGCTGTACGCCCAACAAATGTAATGGGTGCAAGTAAACGTATGGCTGAATTATGTTTACAAGCATTATCTGACCAATTAAAAGATTCTAAAACTTGTTTTAGTATGGTGCGTTTTGGAAATGTATTGGGTTCATCCGGTTCAGTGATTCCATTGTTTAGAAAACAAATTTTAAAAGGTGGTCCTATTACAGTCACTCACCCCGATATTATTCGTTATTTCATGACGATTCCTGAGGCTGCTCAACTTGTTATTCAAGCAAGTGCAATGGCAAAAGGGGGAGATGTCTTTATTTTAGATATGGGAGAACCGGTTAAAATCGTTGATTTAGCAAAAAATTTAGTTCAATTGTCTGGATTATCTGTTAAAGATGAAGAAAATCCAAAAGGCGATATTGAAATTGCTTATACGGGACTGCGCCCGGGTGAAAAGCTTTACGAGGAATTACTGATTGGTGGTGATAACGTTTGTAAAACAGATCATTCACGCATTATGACGGCAGAGGAAACCTACTTACCAATGCAAGAGTTATCGATAGTATTAGAAAAATTAGACGTCGCTTGTAAGAACGCAGATTATGTCGAGATTAGACAAATATTATTGGAAGCACCGACAGGATTTAAGCCTACAACAGAGATTGTTGATGTTTTATATAATGGTTAATGTTTATGCTTAAAATAGAAAGCTACCAAAAGTTTTTTGCTCATTTTTCCCTATTTTTATTTTTCACACTGCTTTTTGTTCTGCCTAAGGGATATAATTATGGGGCTACATTATTATTGATTACGAGTGTAGCCTTTCTATTTTATTCTCTCTATAAAAAAGTAGGTTTATTTCAAATTTTAGATAAAAATAAACCTATTTTTGTTAGTGTTACATTTTATTTTTTAGTTTCACTTCTTTTTGTTTTGTTCTATGGAGAGAAAATTAAACTTATAGATAACCCATTTAGAGCATTTCTATTCCTCTCTGTTATAATTTTTCTTAGTTATAGTAAACTTAAATTTGATCTATTACTCTATATTATTCCACTTGGGTCTTTCATTGCAGGGGTAGTTGCATTGTATCAATATTACATTTTGCATTTACCAAGTGCATTTTGGGAACAAATGAAAATTCAATCTGGTGATATTGCGATGTCATTAGGTTTGTTTAGCTTTATTGTTTCCCTTTATTTTATTGATATAAATAAAAGTAAGTTTGCTTTATTATCAACTGTTGCCGGACTGTTTGGGGTGTTAGCGAGTGTACTTTCATTTGCTCGTGGTGGATGGGTTGGTATCCCATTAATATTTTTTGTGGTGCTTTATATCTATAAAAATAGAATATCCAAGAAATTAGTTGGTGTGATCGGCTTGGGGATTTTAATTGGAGGTGTTTTGCTAAGTAATAATGCCCAATTTATGGATAGAGTATTAAGCGTAAAAAGTGCATTAACCTCTTATTCTAATGGTGTGAAAGATGGAAGTATTGGCGCACGCTTAGATATGTGGAAAATGGGAGTTGATGCTTTTTTAGAACATCCAATTTCAGGTTGGGATTTGAAGGAATTAGATAGTTATAAGAAAGCGCTAGCAGAAAAAGGCGTCGTTTCTCCAGAATTTATTCAGTATACACATTTTCATAATCAATTTATTGATGATGCGGCGAAGAAAGGATTACTAGGTGGCATTTCCCTTTTAGGAGTTTTTTTAATCCCATTATATTTTTTCTATAAAAAACAGAGAAGTTATAAAGAAAGTAAAAGAATAAAATTTATTACAACATTGGGTGT
>NZ_CABFLM010000121.1 GCF_901873365.1 uncultured Aggregatibacter sp. | reverse complement strand
GATTGAGATTGTCTGAAGAAGAACCTAAAGATAGTTTAGATAAAAGTCTTACTGAGGAGGCAATCGCTTTTCATAAGAATGCAATTTTAGTGGAGGATACTAGTGATGGTGTTAAAGCATTTATAGGAATTATAATAGCTTTAATTGCCGGAGAGTCTGATTTCATATTAGTTGATGAACCAGAGGCATTCTTACATCCAACTCTCTCCTATAAATTAGGTAAAGAGATCACATCAATACTGAATAATGATAAAAGACTGTTTGTTGCAACTCATAGTGCTGATTTTTTGATGGGCTGTGTACAAAGTAATGTTGGTATCAATATCGTGAGACTTACTTATGGGGCTCAAGGGGCAACAGCGAGAATTTTAACTCAAGATAAGTTAAAACCCTTGATGCAAAATCCATTATTACGTTCAATAGGTGTTTTTAATGCACTCTTCTATAATGCTGTTGTAGTTACTGAAGCCGATGCAGATAGAGCTTTTTATCAAGAAATCAATGAACGTTTATTAAAGGAAAAAGATCCAAGAGGGATTGAAGGGTGTTTGTTTTTAAATGCTCAAAATAAGCAAACTGTTTGGGATATTGTTAAGCCATTAAGAGAATTAGGGATTCCAGCTGTTGGAATTGTTGATATTGACGTAATTAAAGAAGGGGGCGTTAATTGGAATAAAGTTTTAGATGGTATATATATTCCTGAGCGAAATAAAAGTTCCTTCAGAAAAAATAGGGAAAATCTAGTAAACGCATTTGATGGAAAAGATTTTAAACGTAGTGGTGGAATTAATTTATTAACAGAAGAAGATCAAGAATTCTGTTCAAATTTCTTTGATAATTTAATGGAATATGGGAGCTTTGTTGTTCCAATAGGAGAAGTTGAGCATTGGTTAAGTGATCTTGATATTGATAGAAATAAAAACGGTTGGCTAAAAAATATTTTTGAAAAGATGGGAGATGATCCTAGTTCTGAGCACTATATTAGACCAACTCATAATGATGTTTGGGATTTTATAGGAAAAATATCACAATGGATTAATAATCCAAACAGAAAGGGGATTCCAAAATAGTTTTTATCAATACATATGAAAGACCACCTAATTTTAGGTGGTCTTCTTACCTTAATAAGGCATATTCACTTCATCGCCACACCCAGCCATTTCATCATCTCTCCCTCTCATCCCAACCTTTACGTTTGGCATAATCTTGAGCTTGGTTTTCATCAATACGATCTAAGGTGAAATTGTTGCTTGCCGGGTGGGTGAAGTACCAACTGCAGACGGAAGCGACCGGCACATGGTGTAGTTTAGGTGAGCTTCATGCCGATGAGTTGTTCTAGTTTATGCTGGAGCGCGTTTCCTAACGCGTGTCCTAGAAAGTAAATAAAGTGTGGTTGATTTTTGAAGTATTTTTGTTGGAATTAGGCAAACGCTGGGAAGCGTGCGCCATCATAGATGTGTAAATAAAGAAAGATAGCGCTAACGTCCTCGCTGGTGCTGTTTAATAAAAACATTGTGAGTTTTACCCATAAGCGTCGGCAGAACCAATATTCAAAATTCTTTGGATTTTTTGACCGCACTTTTAGTTGACAGACACAAGCGAGGACGCTTGCGCCATCATGAGGAAGCATGGACATCTTTGGAGATACATCCAAAAATATTAAATATGGGTATTGAAATTATATATATTAAGCTCCATTTATGTGTTGTTTTTGCATAAAACCAAGTACTTATACACTATTAACTATAATACAGGGGAATGTCCTATGAGCAAGCCAGTTAGAAAGTTTATTAATCTTTCTGAAGAGTGGGAATTAAACTACTGCCTCAAAAAATATAATTACCGTGAAACTAGAGAGAACAGAGAGAATCTAATTAATTTAATTAGAAAGTCTATTAAGCCATATTTTAAATTGCAAGATAATGAAAATCTAAGCTGGAATCAGATTGATACTTATTATTACACAGAGCCAAAAGGTTTAAAATTTAATAAATTATAAAATAAAATGCCCACAGATAAGCGGGCATTTTACTTCTTCGAAAGAAAATCTTGCTGATATTAGTCTCTAAGTATATATCCTCTCTGATGGCGCAAGCGTCCACGCTTGTGCTGTTTAACAAAAACATTGCGAATTTTACCCATAAATGTTGGGAGAACCAATGTTCAAAATCCTTTGGATTTTGTAACCGCACTTTTAGTTGATAGGCACAAGCGAGGACGCTTGCGCCATCATAGGGGGAGTCGGGGGATAAATACTCCCTGTCATAACTTAAAGAGCCAAAATTGTTGATTATTTCTTATAGAAGAGTAGACTTACTCAGTAATATTAATTACTTAAGGAAAATAATATGAAAAAACTAATCCTTATTTCTTTATTATTTAGTTATTCTTATGTAGCAACTGCACAATGC
>NZ_CABFLM010000120.1 GCF_901873365.1 uncultured Aggregatibacter sp. | reverse complement strand
TTCAGGAAGTTATAAAAAAACTAAAAGTAATCAATAATAAGATTCAGCTTTATTTCTTAGAAATTACTCCTGTTGCTTTTCGTGTTGATCGTAATAATACAGTGATTAGAGAACTTAATTCATTTTTAAAAGAAAATCTTGAAGAAATAAAATGGATTGCTCTCGATAACCACTTTAGTGATCAATATGGAAAATTAAACCTAGATTACACCAATGATGGTTTACACTTAAGTGAACAAGGCTATCAATTATTAGAAAAAATTATTAAATCAGAATTATGATAAAAAAAAGAATTGCCTATGTAACAGGTTCCCGTGCGGAATATGGTATCGTAAAACGCTTATTAAAGCGTTTACAAGAGGATATCACATTAGATTTTTCTTTAATTGTCACTGCAATGCACCTTGATTCGCAATATGGGAATACCGTCAAAATTATTGAACAAGATGGTTTTAGGATTAGCGAAAAAATTCCTGTTAAGTTAGATAGCCAAAATAATCAAACTATTCTGACTTCTATGGCAGAAACATTAGATTTATTCGGTAAGCACTTCCAGCAAAACCGTTATGATGCAGCAATAGTACTTGGTGATCGTTATGAAATGCTCTCTGTTGCAACGGCTGCTGCAATGCATAACATTCCATTAATTCATTTGCATGGTGGCGAGCAAACATTAGGCAATTATGATGAGTTTATTCGCCACTGTATTACAAAAATGGCAAAACTGCACCTTACAGCGACAGATGTATATCGTAAACGAGTAATTCAACTTGGCGAATCTCCTGAAAGTGTGCATAACATTGGTTCTCTTGGGGCTGAAAATGGACTAAGTTTAGAATTACCATCAAAAGAGCGGTTGTTTTCTAAGTTAAATTTGCAAAATAAACCGTATTTTATGGTTGCATTTCATCCTGAAACTATTACTGGACAATCTGTAGAAGAGCAAGTTGATCAGCTTCTTTTAGCATTAGATACTTTCAAGAAAGATTATCAATTTGTATTTATTGGTTCAAATTCTGATACACATTCTGATGTAATTTTTGAAAAAATTAAACGCTATACTGAAGAAAATCAATTTTCATTTTTTACATCGGTAAAACCGGAGGAATATTTAGCTTTAATTAAGTACTCAAAAGGGTTAATAGGTAATAGTTCATCAGGTTTGTTAGAAGCGCCTTCTTTAGAAGTAGGGACAGTGAATATTGGGAAAAGGCAAGAGGGACGTGTTCGTGGTGAATCAGTTATTGATGTAGAAAGTAACCGACAATCTATTGAACAAGGGATTCAACATTTATTATCTAATGATTTCCAAAAACGCTTGTCTGAAATGGTAAACCCTTATTATCAGGGAAACTCAGCAGAAAAGGCTTATGAGATAATTAAGCAGTTTTTAGCTGATGAGAATAAATATAAACCAAAACGGTTTTATGATTTAGAGAAGCAATAATGAAATTACATAAAATTTTCCTAAAATCATTAAATGAAGAACTTGTTTCTTTGATTACGTTAATGCAGCGTTTTAATAGACATGTAGAGAATTATAGAAATCATAAGATTATTTGTAGTATTAATAAGCTTTTTGTTTTCTTCTTACACAAGAAAATATTCTATAAGTTTGCTTGTGATATTACACCAAGTTGCCAATTAGGAAATGTGATTTTCCGACATCCTACAGGAATTGTAATAGGTGGTGGTGCCATTTTATCTGATGGGGTTATTATTCACCAAAATGTGACTCTAGGTGCTCTAAGATTTGATGAAAAGGAAAAAAGAGGAATACCATGTCAACAAATTGTTGGTGAAAATACAATTATTGGATGTGGAGCGAAGATTTTAGGTGATGTTACTATTGGTAAAAACTGCATTATAGGTGCTAATGCTGTAGTCACAATAGATGTTCCGGATAACACAACGGTTGTTGGTTTTAATAAATTCATTTCTAAATAATAAATTTATGATTTTAAAAGATAGTGTTATTTACTTAATAGGAGAGATAGTTGCTAAGATTTTTCCATTTATATTATTACCTTATTTATCTAGAAAGTTAGGTGTAAATGGATTTGGGGAATTGTCCTATTATCAAACAATACTATCTTTACTCATTATTATTAGTTTTAGTCAAGAAGGTGCTGTTACAAGATATTTTTATTTTTATGGAAAACGATCGATAAATTTAGTTTTATTTTCAGGATATGCTTATGCCTTGTTTATAGGGTTATTGGGATTATTATTTTGCTATTTTTTTCATTCTGAAATTTTAGCATATTTAATTCTTATCTCCATTTTTCAAACTTTCTTAACAGTTCAATTATGTATAAAACAGTGTGAGAAGAAGGCAATTTCATATACTCTAATTCAAATTGGAAGCGCATTACTAACAACTTTATTAACAGTACTATTTTTAGAGTTTTATCAAGATAATCTTGTTGAAAAGCGATTTATTGCGTTGTTCTTAGGTAACT
>NZ_CABFLM010000119.1 GCF_901873365.1 uncultured Aggregatibacter sp. | reverse complement strand
TTTTTTCACAAAACTTGGAGAAATAGACATCAAAAAATAAGCAATTGCGTAGATATCTGCTTTAACACCATAATTTAAATCTCTATTTATATGAAATAAGCGGAATTTTAGTAGCCCAATTGTTTTTTTCCAATTTGCTCTGCGCTTATAAAAGTCGGAACTGCGTCTGAATTTCAACCCAATATAGTCTATATTGGCTAACTTACAGTTATTTAAGAATGCTTGATACCACAATAAAGTATCTTCCGCTAAAGCAACTTCCTTACTATACCTTCCCGCTTTATCAAAAAAAGTCTTCCTAAACATAGCTGTTGGATGAGCTATCGGATCCCGTTTTTCAAAAAATTGATATAACTCGTTATGAAAAAGAGGATATTCTACTTTATCATTGATAACACTATCATTTTCATCAATTTCACAAATCCAGCAACCAACCGCATCAACATCTACATGCTGTTGTAAGAACTCAAGCTGTACTTTAAAACGGTCTCTTTCAGCTATATCATCCGTATCCATTCTAGCAATAAAATTCCCCTTAGCAACCTTCAACCCTTCATTTAATGCTAAAGCAAGCCCCATATTTTTAGGTAATGGAACAGAGACTAACTTAGTTCCTATTTTTTCTTTCCAGTAGTTAATTGCTGAATACAAATGATCTGGTAAGACACCATCTTCAACCAAAATAATTTCATCGGGCCTTAAAGTTTGGTTAGTCCATATGCTTTCCATAGTTCTATGGAAATATTCTGCCTTCTCTTTATGATAAATAGACATTAACACTGAAACCATCATCCCCCCTGTTAATAATTTCTATCTAAAATCGATTGATATGGAGCAGTATCATAGTAAGTTTCAAAGAAAACAAAGTACTCATACATAATAAAATTCAATAAAAAATAAAAAAACAGAATTAAATACTTATATTTATAACTACTCTTCAAAAGCAAATTAACAGAAAATATATTAGACAACATAAATAACAATACAACCCTATGAAAAATATAAAAATTAAAAGATATAGCAATCGAAACAACAAGAAGCGAGTTAAGAATCATTAATGTATTATACCATTTAATATCTTTAAAATACTTCTTATCTAAAAAAAATAAAGAAAATACAACAAATGACTTTATAAAATACCTAACTATATTACTAATTGTTGTATGCAATCCATTATAATGCTCACTATACAAATAAGAATTAAACTTAGAAAATGAAAGAATATCAATTTTTACAAAAAAATCTCGCAAATCAAATGAAAAAAAGAACACAAAAATTAAAAAAACCAAAAGAGAATAATAAGCCTTATATTTAATATACCCCAATAAAAAAATAGCTGGTATTAGTAATAACGTTGATGAGTGAAACAAAGAAGAAATCAACAGCCAGAATAGGCATTTAAATTTCTTAAAATCACTAAAATACTCACTAACTCCATACACTGCTACACACATAGCAAGAAGCTGCCTAATTTGAGTAAATGAAGAAAAATAAAAAACTAATACATACGTTAAAATCACTAAAATCTTTACATTTAAATTAGATTCTTTATAGGAATAGATAAAAAATAATGTAAGAACGCCGACTACAAAAAAAACAAACTGCTCATCCAACTGGAGATATTTTATAATTTTATTGATAAAATAATACCCCCATTCAACAGAATATCCTGATTGATATTCATCTAAATTATGAAATATCCATACATAATTTTCATAATCAGCCCCAACTTTGTATCTCAACCCTGATACAGCAATAAGAATAGCAAAACTAGATATATAAAATATATAAAATCTCACTATCTTTGGATAAGTTTTACCAGTCATAAAATAAAATAAAAAAGGCATAAATACCAAATTATAAATTATGTATGTAGAAATATATCCATCCATTATATCTCAAGCACCTCTACACCTAACCGTTTGAATAGTTCATAACTTTCATTAACAACTTTCATAGGGATTATCAAATTATCCAATTCTTTTGGTAATATCGATATTAACTTCACACTAGATACATTTAATAAATTTAATATTGCCCCACTATAAAAAGTATAAATTATACATTTCTTATTATTAAACTCTTTGGCAAACAACTCCTCAAAAACTAATTTTGACTCAACATATGTAACATTCTCAACTCTGTAATCTTCTCTAGGATGAGGGATATAAAAATCAATATCTAACTTCTTAACTATTTTTTCGACGAAATCCTTATTTCTAATAGAGGAATTATAAAATGGTTGCCCTAAAAAAACTTTTATTATCTTCTCATCAGCTCTTACATTATCATAATTTTCCGTATTAAATATTGATACAATTTTTGTTTTATCGATAATGTTACTAATATTAGGATAAATAGTATAATGCAACAAACTTTTTTCCTTAACTGTATTCATTGTTGTTTTTATCCTTAATATAGCCCTAAGAATTTTAGTTCTATTTCTAACACTTCTACTATAAAATGCACTAGTTTTTATAATGTTTGCCGTACCATCATCAAAAGTATACAAATCTATATGCCCAATAGAATCGATTAACAAG
>NZ_CABFLM010000118.1 GCF_901873365.1 uncultured Aggregatibacter sp. | reverse complement strand
AATTAATTTAAGTGCCACCTTAAATGCATTAAATGATGTATCCAAATTAATGTTAGAAGAATCAGCAGCTTATGCGATAAGTTGCGGTGAATCGGAAGTGCTTCCGAGTCATTTTCTACTAAAATCGCTGGAAAACCCCTTCTCCGATGTACGTTTCATTTTAAATAAACTAAAAATTTCTCACGAAGAATTGACCGCACTTTTATTGCAAAATAATCAATACTCAAACAATAACATTGGTTCTGTCCCGAGTTTCTCTCCTTTATTAATTGAAGTCTTACAAGAAGCATGGCTACTTGGATCACTTGAATTTGAGCAATTACAAATTCGTAGTGCAACCATTTTCTTAGCCCTGACTTTAAATGCCCCTCGTTATTTACCGACGTCTATCGCCAGTTTTTTAAATCAAATTAATAAAGAAACCTTACGCCAATCTTTACTTGAGTTTGCTCAGGGTTCGGCAGAATCACAAACCGCAATTAAAAACACAGACTCTTCGACAACCACACAAACTGATCAATCTGACTTAGCTCGTTTTGCTGAAAATTTAACGGCAAAAGCCCTAAGTGGAAATATCGATCCAGTGCTTGCGCGCGATCAAGAAATTGATTTGATGATTGATATTCTTTCTCGCCGAAGAAAAAACAATCCCATTGTCGTTGGTGATGCCGGCGTAGGAAAAAGCGCATTAATTGAAGGGTTGGCATTACGCATCGTCAATAAACAAGTTCCACCACATTTACAAAATGTTGAACTCTGGAGCCTAGATCTGGCTGCGTTACAATCCGGTGCCTCAATTAAAGGAGAATTTGAAAAGCGTTTAAAATCAGTGATTGATTTTGTTAAAAATAGCACAACACCGATTATTCTTTTCATTGATGAAGCCCATACGTTGATTGGTGCCGGTGGCAGTGAAGGCGGAAATGATGCGGCAAATCTTTTAAAACCGGCTCTTGCTCGAGGTGAACTTCGTACTATTGCCGCAACAACTTGGTCTGAATATAAAAAATATGTCGAACGCGATCCGGCACTCTCTCGCCGCTTCCAATTAGTAAAAGTAAACGAGCCATCTATCGAAGAAAGCATCGTCATTTTGCGTGGGTTAAAACCGCTTTATGAAAAGGCACATGGCGTTTACATTACAGAAGAAGCGCTTGAAACAGTAACAAAATTATCTGCCCGCTATATTGCGGCCAAAAAACTGCCGGATAAAGCCATCGATATTTTAGATACTGCGTGTGCCCGTGTTTCAACAGCGAAGGAGACACCACCAAAACGTTTAAGTTATTTAGAGAATAAAATTCATGAGATTAAGGTGGCGATTGCTGAATTTGAGCGTGATTACCTGCTCGGCGAAGCCGTTGATCATAGTGTGAAAATAAAATTGGAGGCTCAACTTACAAAATTGGCTGAAGAAAAGACCGCACTTTCTATACGATTTGAAGCACAAAAAACCCTTGTGGATGAAATCATCGCATTACGTGAAAAATTGTCTGATACGGAAACGGAATATACCGAAGAAGAACGCCAAGAATGGATTACCCAATTACAAAGCAAGAAAGCCGAATATGAAGCCATTAAACCGGAAGATTGTTTAATTCATGCAGAAGTCGGTAGCAAACAAATTACCGCTGTGATTGCAGATTTAACCGGCATACCGGTAAACAACATGACCGGTGATGAACTCACAAAACTCACCGCACTTCCGGAAATACTTAACGATAATATTAAGGGGCAATCTCAAGCCATTGAGCAAATTCACAAGAACTTGCTCACCGCCATGGCAGATTTACGCCGTGCAGGCACACCTTTGGGCGCGCTGTTACTTGTCGGCCCAAGTGGTGTTGGCAAAACGGAAACCGCCATTCAAATCGCTGAACATATCTTCGGTGGGAAACAATTCTTGACCACCATTAATATGTCCGAATACCAAGAAAAACATACGGTTTCCCGTCTAATTGGCTCGCCTCCGGGCTATGTCGGCTATGGCGAAGGCGGTTTACTCACCGAAGCGATTCGCCAAAAACCGTACTCAATCGTGTTATTAGACGAGGTGGAAAAAGCCCATCCTGACGTACTAAATTTATTCTATCAAGCCTTTGATAAAGGGGAGCTGGCAGATGGCGAAGGACGTTTGATTGACTGTAAAAACATTCTGTTTATGCTTACCTCAAACTGTGGCTTTGATACAGCCAATGACCGTTTTGCGCTAAAAAGTGATGAGGAGCTTCGTGGCTCGTTGCTTTCTTTCTTTAAACCGGCATTACTTGCCCGTATGCAAATTATACAATATCACTATTTAAGTACGGACGTAATGAAGCGTATTGTGAAAGCAAAACTTGAGAAATTAAAAAAACTTGTTTCTGAACGTTACAAAGTGACGTTTACGATTGCCGACAACATACTTGAACATATTGAACAACAATGTGAAGCCGATGCCAATGGTGCTCGTTTAGTAGATGCGATTTTAGAAGGGCAACTGTTGCCACCGCTTTCATTGGCACTACTTCAAAATATAGCAAACGGTAAGAAACTCACAAACATTGCACTAAACTTTGAAAATGATGAATATCAAATTCATATTGAATAATTTGGTTTTTTCATCATAAAGGCAAATAAAGTGTAAATTCAAACGATTAAAAAACTTTACTTATTTTTACGAAATACAAATGTTAAAC
>NZ_CABFLM010000117.1 GCF_901873365.1 uncultured Aggregatibacter sp. | reverse complement strand
AAAGCTTCTGAAACCGCAGCAAAAACTGCAGAAACTAACGCTAAGGCCTCTGAAACTGCCGCAAAAACTTCAGAAGATAACGCTAAAGCATCAGAAACCGCAGCTCAAACTGCAGAAACCAATGCGAAAGCTTCTGAAACCGCAGCAAAAACTTCAGAAGTTAACGCTAAAGCATCAGAAACTGCTGCTCAAACTGCAGAAGCCAACGCTAAAGCGTCAGAAACAGCTGCACAAACTGCAGAAACCAACGCTAAAGCTTCTGAAACTGCCGCAAAAACTTCAGAAACTAACGCTAAAGATTCAGAAACAGCAGCAAAATCCGCAGAAACCAATGCTAAAGCGTCTAAAAACTTAGCAGAAGATGCGGCGAAAGCAGCGAAAGATTCAGAAACCAACGCAAAATCCTCTGAAACTGCCGCAAAAACTTCAGAAGTTAACGCTAAAGCATCAGAAACTGCTGCTCAAACTGCAGAAGCCAACGCTAAAGCGTCAGAAACAGCTGCACAAACTGCAGAAACCAACGCTAAAGCTTCTGAAACTGCCGCAAAAACTTCAGAAACTAACGCTAAAGCTTCTGAAACGGCAGCAAAATCTGCAGAAACCAATGCTAAAGCGTCTGAAACTGCCGCAAAAACTTCAGAAGTTAACGCTAAAGCTTCTGAAACGGCAGCAAAATCTGCAGAAACCAATGCTAAAGCGTCTGAAACTGCCGCAAAAACTTCAGAAGTTAACGCTAAAGCTTCTGAAACAGCTGCGCAAACTGCAGAAACTAACGCTAAAGATTCAGAAATCTCCGCAAAAACTGCAGAAGGTAATGCGAAAGCGTCAAAAACCGCTGCTCAAACTGCAGAAACTAATGCGAAGGCGTCTGAAACCTCAGCGAAAGCATCTGAAAATATGACACAGGTATTTGCACAAACTGCAGAAAAAGCAAGGGATGAGGCTGTTTTAGCACAGAATAAAGTCACTGCCGAAGCTAACGGTATTAAACGCGTTGTTCAATCCTCAAATGAACAAGGTGAAATTAATAAAGAAACGGCGACAGTAGATGGTCGTAATTCGACTGCGGTGGGTTCGTCTGCACAGGTACAAGGCGATAATTCTTCTGCATTCGGTTCCCAAGCTAAAGTAGTGGCGAATAAATCTGTTGCTGTTGGGCAAGGTGCGCGCGTTTTGGCTGAAAATTCTGTTGCCTTAGGACAAGGTTCTGTGGTTGATAAAGGTGAAATCAATACGGTTTCAGTGGGGAATTCCACAACAAAACGTCGTGTAACAAATGTTGCAGATGGGATCAATGCTCATGATGCGGTAAATGTGAAGCAGCTTAATGAAGTAAAATCATCCGTGGATTCTGTACGTAAGGATTTGCAAAAGAATGATAAAAAATTGCGTGGCGGTATTGCCGGTGCTGCGGCACTTGCTAATATCCCTCAAGTTACTCAAGCCGGTTCTAACTTATTAGGCGTTGGCGTAGGTAATTATAGAGGTGAAAGTGCCGTTGCTGTAGGCTATTCAAAAGCGAATGAATCTAATAAAGTCATTTTCAAAATGAGTGGTTCTGCAACAACCCAAGGTGATTTCAATGTCGGTGCCGGTATTGGATATCAATGGTAGTTTTTAGTACCCGGGTTTAAATTTACGGATATCATGCCTGTTTTCGGATTATCATGCTGGAAACAGGTATTTTTTTATGCTTGTTACCACGAGAGTTCACTAATTTTATTTCATTCGCTGAGCGATCATTTAAGAAAAGTTGGCATATAATTGAAAACATTGATTAATTCATTGGCATTGTAACGATGACACATAAAAAGCGAGGAGGAATGTTTGGCTATGTCGCAGGTCGAATGGGGCGTTGGCTTTATGCTAAACATTATCCTCATTATTCTACCGCCGAACATTACGATCCTCACACCCGCACTTTTTTTAATGCTGAAGCGAGAAGACCGGTAGTTCACGCCGCCGGTGCAATGTGGAAATTCATTTTTCAGGAAAAATCGTTGCATCCTCCTGAGCCATTGCCCATTCTTAAGCCGGATTGGACAACCTTTTTAGTGCCTGCATCAAAAGGTCGTTTTATTTGGTTTGGTCATTCGACGTTGATGATGCGTCTTGGATCTCAAACGATTATGACCGATCCGCTGTTTGGCAAAAGTGCCTCGCCTCTGCCTGTGATGATGCACCGTTTCCAAGATCCTCCTGCTCATATTGAAGAGTTACCCGCGATCGATGTCGTGCTGATTTCTCATAATCATTATGATCATCTTGAACGGAAAAGCATACGCACTCTTGCTAAACGCCAGTGCCATTTTATTGTACCGCTAGGAATTGGCGTTTTATTACAACGCTGGGGGGTAGCACCAACCCGAATTACCGAGTTAGATTGGTGGGACAGTGTGGAATATAACGGGGTACGTTATACCGCACTGCCTGCACGCCATTATTCCGGGCGCGGTGTATTTGATAATAGTAGAACACTGTGGGCCAGTTTTGTGATTCAACATAAAGAAGAGCGGTTTTATTTCCATGGTGATTCTTCTTATGGTCAGCATTTTGATGTGATCGCCGAACGTTTTAACGGATTTGATATCGCTTTCATTGAAAATGGACAATATGATGAGCGTTGGCCGGATAACCATTTATTTCCTCATCAAACGGTTGAATTGGCCGTTAAATTAAATCCAAAACGATTTATGCCAATTCAC
>NZ_CABFLM010000116.1 GCF_901873365.1 uncultured Aggregatibacter sp. | reverse complement strand
GGAGCGGGAAACGAGGCTCGAACTCGCGACCCCGACCTTGGCAAGGTCGTGCTCTACCAACTGAGCTATTCCCGCATAATTATCTAGCAACGCTAAACAACGTGGCGCATTTTACGCATTTATGAATGGGAGTCAAATGAAATTTCTAAAATTTAAATCAACTGCTTAAAAAAAACTCAATTCATGCTGTTTATGAAATAAAGACACAATTTTTATGACTTCTTTTAGGTGATCTTTGTTAAATGACATTATCCTTAACATTTTTATGAATTTAATTCATAAAAATAATAAAATATTTAAAATTGACACATATGCGCTTTCCGTTTAACTTACGGAAGTAGTATTCTTGGCTATAAATAAGGGATTTTTATGAGTTATGCAAAAGAAATTGATAATTTAAACCAGCATTTAGCGAGTTTGGATGGCAAGATTAACGTTTCCTTTGAATTTTTTCCGCCAAAAAATGAAAAGATGGAAAATCTTCTGTGGGAATCGATTCATCGTTTAAAAGTGCTAAAACCTAAGTTTGTCTCCGTTACTTACGGTGCAAACTCCGGTGAACGGGATCGTACTCACAGTGTTGTTAAAAATATTAAACAGCAGACAGGGTTAGAGGCTGCGCCTCATTTAACCGGTATTGATGCCACACCCGATGAGTTACGCGCCATTGCCAAGGATTATTGGGATAATGGCATTCGTCGCATTGTTGCATTACGCGGCGATATCCCTCCAGGTTATAACAAGCCGCCTTTCTATGCCTCAGATTTAGTGGCGTTATTACGTTCCGTTGCCGATTTTGACATTTCCGTTGCGGCATATCCGGAAGTGCATCCGGAGGCGAAATCAGCACAAGCTGACCTGATCAACTTAAAAAGAAAGATTGATGCCGGCGCAAACCATGTGATTACGCAATTTTTCTTTGATATAGACAGTTATTTACGTTTCCGAGACCGCTGTGCTTCTATTGGTATTGATACGGAAATTGTGCCGGGCATTTTGCCGGTAACGAATTTTAAACAGTTACAAAAAATGGCATCTGTCACAAACGTTAAAATTCCGGCTTGGATGGCAAAAATGTATGATGGCTTGGATGAGGATCAAACCACGCGCAATCTCGTTGCCGCCAGCATTGCCATTGATATGGTACGTGTGCTATCTCGTGAAGGCGTGAACGATTTCCACTTCTACACATTAAACCGCAGTGAATTAACTTACGCCATTTGCCATCTTTTAGGCGTTCGGGCAAGTCTTTAAGTCTCCTTAAATAAGGCGCCGCAGTTAAGTGGCGCTTTTACTTTCCATTTCTCGCAATTTAAAGGGTTTTCAGTACATTTAATAACGCATCGCCAAAAGGTTTTCGCCAACCTTGTAATAACTCTGGGAGATCCTCTTTGGTGGCGTTTAACCAATGCCATTTCATTAAATTTTCTAAGCTACGCCGGCTTGCAATTAACTCTTGCGGTAAGTTTTTAGGGGTAATTTCCCTGAGTTTCTGTTGCAAGGCTTTCAGTGCCGTTTTATAGCGCGGATCATCGGTTAATCGTTGAATCATTGGAGGATAATCCTTGGGAGCGATACGCTTAACCTGTTCAAGCAACTGTAAGAGTTTTTTACCATGAATTCGCACTTCTGACGTGCTCAACCCGAGTTCTAACAATGCTGAGGTGTTTTTCGGATTATATTTTGCCACCGCCCATAAATTTTCTGAACGCACCACGAAATTTAACGCAAAATCCCGTTTCATGGCTTCTTGCATACGCCATTTGGCGAGAATTTTTAATCGCATTAATTCCAATGAATTGAGCTTCCAGGCATTTGGAATCGAAAAATAAGCGGTGTCAGGATCTTTCCCGGAGTGTGCACGTTTATTGAGCAAAAATTCACATTCATTTTTGACCGCACTTTGCCACTCGGTTTGTGCCAGTTGGGCTTGCATTTGTTGATATAACGGCAACAAATACCATACATCTGCTGCTGCATAGCGCAATTGCGTGTCTGATAACGGACGAGCCAACCAATCGGTGCGGGAAGCACCTTTATCAATTTCAATTTGGAAATACTGTTGCACTAATGTGGCAAATCCCGGTGAATTCGCAAAGCCTAAAAAATTGGCCATTACTTGAGTATCACACATCGGTTGGGGGAGTTGTTGGAAAGTGTGTTGAAAAACTTCCAGATCTTCCCCGCAGGCATGTAACACTTTGGTCACCCGGTCATCGGCAAGTAAGGCAATGAAAGGGGAAAAATCTTGAATCGTTGTTGGGTCGATGAGTGCTACCTCATCACCAGCGTAAAGCTGAACTAGACCAAGCTGAGGGTAAAGGGTTCGGGTGCGAACAAATTCAGTGTCTAAAGCCACCGCACTTTGCTGTCGAGCGAATGCGCAAACTTCTGCCAAGGCGCTATCTTCGGTAATGAGTTTAAAGTGCGGTGGATTTTGGCATTCTTTGGGTTGAGATATCATATGTCTATTCGATTATAAAGTCAGAGTTAAGCAATTTTAGCATGTCGAGAAAAATTCGGGCGGGCACCTTAGCGTGGAATTTATGTCAGGTCAACTTTTCTTTTTGTATAAAAGGTAGCCAATGCTGCCGTGGTGTAATCATGAGAATGCGGTATGTTATGGGCAAATCAACCACGTCATTTCTAAAATGTGATCTCGATCTAATTTTATTTTAGGCGTATAATGCGACGCAGTTTTTTTATGTGATGATGAAGACATCGCACATATTAATAAAAATTTTATAATACAAATAGTTACGGAG
>NZ_CABFLM010000115.1 GCF_901873365.1 uncultured Aggregatibacter sp. | reverse complement strand
GCGGCGTTGCCTGAACATGAAAAACACATTTTCATCAGCAACTTAAAATATCAAACCTTGTTGGATTCCATTCAAGGTCGCAGCCCGAACGTGGCGTTGTTGCCGTTGGTGTCCATTCCGGAATTGGAAACCTGGATCGAGACCTGGACGTTCTCTGAAACCATCCACTCTCGTTCTTACACACACATTATTCGTAACATTGTGAACGATCCGTCTATCGTATTCGATGACATCGTGACCAACGAAGAAATCATCAAACGCGCGCGCGATATTTCCTCTTACTACGACGATTTAATTCGCGATAGCCAACTTTACAGCCTGTACGGCGAAGGCACTTACACCGTGGATGGCAAAGAATGTGTCGTCACCTTACGTAATTTGAAAAAACAACTTTACCTTTGCCTAATGAGCGTGAACGCGCTTGAAGCTATTCGTTTCTATGTGTCTTTCGCCTGTTCCTTTGCCTTTGCTGAACGTCAATTAATGGAAGGCAATGCGAAAATCATTAAATTCATCGCTCGTGATGAAGCGTTACACTTAACCGGTACGCAGCACATTTTAAACATCATGGCGGCAGGTCAAGACGATCCGGAAATGGCAGAAATTGCGGAAGAATGTAAACAAGAAGCCTATGATTTATTCTTAGCGGCAGCAGAACAGGAAAAAGACTGGGCGGATTATTTGTTCAAAGACGGTTCCATGATCGGCTTGAACCGAGACATTTTGGTGCAATACGTGGAGTACATCACCAATATCCGTATGCAGGCGGTCGGTTTGCCATTGCCATTCCAAGCACGTTCCAACCCGATTCCTTGGATCAATGCCTGGTTGGTTTCCGACAACGTACAAGTGGCACCGCAAGAAGTGGAAGTGAGTTCTTATCTTGTCGGTCAAATTGACTCCAAAGTGGATACAAAAGATTTTGACGATTTCGATCTGTAATCTTTGATGTCGCTAAAAGTGCGGTGGATTTTTCGGGTGTTTTTAAATTCCGATAAAATCTACCGCACTTTTTTATTTATTCGCTCCCAAAATTGCAGAACATTCAAGCCATTTATTTGTCATAAGCATTACCGAAACTCGATGAGATTTCGTGTTATTTGTTTTTAATTGGAGAAAATTGAATGAAAAAACGCAATTTTGTTTTAACTAGTATTGCACTCGGATTAAGCGTATTAACTACCCCGATGATGAGCGTGGCAGAAACCCCAACAGAAATATCTGCCGGTCAAGTTATGCCAAGTTTGGCGCCCATGTTAGAAAAAGTGTTGCCTTCGGTGGTGTCCATTTCTGTGGAAGGCAAACAAAAAAGCAATGCCGCTCAAATGGATGACGACATTCCGGAAGAATTTAAATTCTTTTTTGGTCCGGATATGTTCGATCGTGATCGCGCACCACGCAACTTTAAGGGCCTTGGCTCAGGCGCAATTATTAACGCCGAAAAAGGTTATGTGTTAACCAATAATCACGTAATTAAAGATGCAGATAAAATTACTGTTCAGCTCCATGACGGTCGTGAATTCAAAGCCAAAGTCATTGGTGCCGATGAAATGTCCGATGTAGCACTCATTCAAGTGGAAAAACCTAAAAATCTGACCGCACTTAAACTTGCGGATTCCGACAAATTACGCGTAGGCGATTTCACTGTGGCTATCGGTAACCCGTTCGGTTTAGGTCAAACCGTGACTTCCGGTATTGTATCCGCATTGGGTCGCTCCATGGGATCCGATAGTGGCACCTATGAAAACTACATTCAAACAGACGCAGCGGTTAACCGTGGTAACTCCGGTGGTCCGCTAATTAACTTAAACGGTGAATTAATCGGCATCAACACCGCCATTCTTTCTCCAAGCGGCGGCAATGCCGGTATTGCCTTTGCGATTCCAAGCAATATGGCCAATAATTTAGTACAACAAATTCTTGAATTCGGTGAAGTGCGCCGTGGTATGCTCGGCATTAAAGGCGGCGAATTAAATGCGGATTTAGCGCAAGCGTTTGATATTGAAGCAAAGAAAGGCGCTTTTATTAGTGAAGTGATGCCGGGTTCCGCCGCCGATAAAGCCGGCCTCAAAGCCGGTGATGTGATTACCGCGATAAATGGTCAAGCCATTTCCAGCTTTGCTGAAATGCGTGCCAAAATCGCCACATCTGGTGCAGGCACAGAAATTGATTTAACTTATTTGCGTGACGGTAAATCAAATAACGCCAAAGTGACGCTTCAATCAGATGACCAAACGCAAACACGCGCCAATGGATTATTACCGGCGTTAGACGGTGCGGAATTAAACAACTATGACGAAAAAGGTATGAAAGGTGTTGCTATCACCAAAATCAAACCAAATTCCCTTGCGGAACAACGCGGATTGAAATCCGGTGATGTGATCATTGGGATTAACCGTCAGAAAGTTGAAAACTTAGGTCAGTTACGCAAAATTTTAGAGAGTAAGCCATCGGCCATCGCCTTAAATATTATTCGCGGTGACAGTAACTTCTATTTACTGGTTCAATAATCTCATTTCCATAAATAAAGGGCGAATCTCTTCGCCCTTTAAAATCGTTAAAAAACCTTAGCAAAGCCAACGTTCAAAATCCACGGGATTTTCCCACCGCACTTTACTGCCAATTTTCACGTTTTGCCTTCTGCAATTTCGCATAAGCCGCCAATAATTTTTGATGTTCGCTAAAGTTTGCAAGGGTTTCATCGCTAGCAGGCAGGTTATAGAACGGATTGCCACCTTGAATCGCGCCCCACGCAAATGCCACGGCGTCTTTGCCATACATTTTTTCGAACACCATGCGATATTGCTGTGGATCACGTTGGCTATCCATAAACAATTCAAGGCTATTGATTAAGCAGCGATAATAGTTGGCACGTTCTGCCGTGAACACGGAGCTGTTCATGTTATATGTCCAGTTCGCCCAGTCTAATGCCATGGCCAAATCGCCCAAGGCAAGATAAAGCATGGATTTTAATTCACCAATGCGTAAGGTTGTCCAGCCGCTGGCTTTCGGTGCCACGATGCCGATAAATTCGCGTACGCGGGTAGCATCGTCAATACCTTGTTCATCCAGTTCATCCAATAATTCTTGGTAGGTTTCTTGGTCGTGGTGGAAGTGCGGTAAATCTAACAAGATTTCGCGCCAGTCCATGCCCATGTTGCTGTTGGCGTAAATTAAGTCGTCTGCCGGATAAATATCGGACATACCCGGCACGATGATGCGACAAGCGTAAACACCTAAGTGATTATAGTCCATGATGTAAACCTCTTTGCTTTCCTCGCGGAAAATCGCCATCAGATTATCGTATTCTTCATGCGTATCTTTGCCGGAGAAATTCCAATCGGCGAACTCATAATCCGGTGTGTCTTTGAATAAATCCCATGAAATTAAACCGCTGGAATCAATAAAGTGGGTTTCCAAATTGGCGTGTTCGGCAATATCGTCATTGTTGAAGGATGGCGGAGAAAAAACATCCAAATCTTTTAAGCTACGACCTTGCAGCAGTTCAGTCACGGTGCGCTCTAACGCCACCTGGAATTTTGGATGTGCTCCGAAAGAGGCAAAGCAAGTGCCGTTAGTTGGGTTGAGCAAAATGACACAAATCACCGGATATTTACCGCCAAGAGAGGCGTCATACGCCAAAATCGGGAAGCCTTCCTGCTCCAGCTTGTCAATCGCAGCTTGAATCGATGGATAGCGCGCCATCACCTCTTGCGGAATTAATGGCAGACTAATGGCTTCTGCGATGATTTTATTTTTCACATAGCGCTCAAACACTTCCGATAATCCCTGCACGCGCGCTTCAAATTGACTGTTGCCGGCGGACATCCCATTGGAGACGTAGAGATTAGAAATGATGCTTTGTGGAATATACACCGTTTGTTGATCTGATTGACGCACATAAGGCAAAGTAACAATACCACGCTCATAGTTGCCTGATTGCAAATCCACCAAAAGTTCAGGAGTCAGCTCCTGATTTGGATCGAAATGTTCAAATAAACGATCGTCTAAAATGCCTTGTGGCAACAACGCCTCGTCTTCAATCGGAAACCATTTTTCGTTCGGATAATGCACAAAATCGCCATTGGCAATGTCTTGTCCTAAATAGAAATCCGTCCAGAAATAGTTAGTGGAAAGACGTTCAAAATATTCGCCTAATGCAGAAGCTAATGCCGCTTTTTTACTGGCGCCTTTGCCGTTAGAGAAACACTGTGGGCAGTCTTTATCACGGATGTGTACCGACCACACGTTCGGCACCGGGTTTAACCACGAGGCTTCTTCAATATTGAAGCCAAGTGAGGTCAGTTTTTGTTGAAATTTTTCAATACTTTCCTCAAGGGCGGCATCTTTGCCGGGAATAAAGGTTTGTTCGGTCATAATGTTCCTATTTTTGTAATGTAATCAGAGGCCATAAAAATCGTTGTTAAGTATTTCTTTCATGAAAACGATGTTAAATCGGTAATCCGGCTAGCACGGCATAGCCTTCTTGCATGCCATGCACGCGATAGTCTGTGCCAGCTTCAATGAACGCCGCTTGTCCTTGTTTCAACGTGAGTTTTTGTTGTGTGGCTTCCAAGGTGATTTCGCCTGCCATGACTAAGAAAATCGTGCCGTTTAAAGTGCGGTCGGAAATCTCGGTGTTTTTAGCATAAGGCATATTGCTCAAAGCAAAATCGGCAATGGGCGTCGGGTAGGTGTAAACCTGATTTTGAGGTGCCGGCGCGATGATTTGAGGGACGATTTCGCTACAATCAATGGTTTTTAGCAATTGTTCGATATCAACGTGTTTTGGTGTTAGTCCTCCACGAATCACGTTGTCGGAACAGGCCATCAGTTCAATATTTTGTCCGCGTAAATAAGCGTGCGGCACGCCGGCCGCTTGGAAAATCCCTTCGCCGACCTGCAAATTAACCAGATTAAACAAGTAGAAACTCATTAAGCCGGCATCTAACTTGTCTCGGGAAATCTTCATGGCGTGTAATGTGTAAAGTACCCAGTAATCCGGATTTTGCATGGCAAGCTGGTTTTGCTCGTAAGCCTTTTGTTGCGCATCAATTATCGGCAACAGCCATTGCGCTAATTGATCTTGTGTTGCCAACATAATGTCAGCATAAAAATCCGCTAAATTCTGCGAGGCCAATTTTGTTGCCAGTTCCGCAAGTGACGGGCGTTGGCGTAGTGTATCGAGAATTTTGGCTTTGGTTTTAAAACCATGTAAAAGCCAAAAATCGGACAAAGCAATCATCATTTCCGGCTTATGGTTATCGTCTTTATAGGTGCGCTTCGGATCATTTAACGGAATGCCGGCGGCATTTTCCTGCGCAAAGCCGATCTCTGCCTGTTTTTTGGTTGGATGTAACTGAATAGAAAGGGGATTGGCAACGTCTAAAATTTTCAGTAAATAAGGCAAATTGTTGCCCAATAATTGACGGCTTTGGCTACCAAGTGCGGTGGGATTTTGTTGTAAAAAATCCAGTAATGACAGTTCGCCATTGGTGGTGATTAACTGTGATGGCGCTGAAGGGTGTGCGCCGAGCCAATATTCGGCATAATGCGCTTGCGTTTTTATAATATGCAAGAAGTCCGGAAGATACTGGTTACCACCCCACGCGTAATATTGAAGACTCCCGTTCAGGGGATAAATGCCTGCCATCATGTGTTCTCGTTTAGCGTTGCTTTGCCTAAAATAAAGGCGACATTTTAGCATATTCTTCCACTTAACTGTTGCGATATACAGGCTTTTTTTATACATTTAGCCCCATCTAAAATTTCTTTTTAATCGCGATTGTCGCGTTTATTTTATGAAATTTTAGATAACGAAACACATTAACTTAACAAGAGGTGTAAACATGGCACAAGGACATTATGAATTAAAAACAGCCAAAGACGGTCAATTTATGTTCAACTTAATCGCTACTAACGGACAAGTGATCTTAACCAGTGAGCTTTACAAAACAAAAGCCGCTGCACAAAACGGTATTGCTTCCGTCCAAAAAAATGGCGTAGATGCGAAAAACTTTGAGTTTCGCATGACAAAAAGTGATCAACCGTATTTTGTGTTGAAAGCGGCGAATCACCAAGAAATCGGTCGTAGTCAATATTATTCCTCACAGGCTGCCGCGCAAAAAGGCATGGAATCGGTGATGAATAATGCATCTACTGAAGTGATCAAAGAAATTTAATCTGCTTTTTCTTACTCTCCGCTTATCGGCATTTTCGATGCCGATCTTTAGGCTTTGTAAGAGGTGGAAGGAGTTAGAGCGTTTTCATAAAAAATCTGCGCCTAAATTTGTCGGTATTTTATCCCACATTTAGGCGCAGATGAGTTATCGCGATTTTCGACTTAAATTATCTATTACGCTTTAGACATGGCAGCAACTTCTGCTGCGAAGTCAGTTTCTACTTTCTCGATACCTTCGCCCACTTCTAAGCGGATGAAGTTAGAGATTTCAGCACCTTTTTCTTTTAACAAATCACCAACGGATTTAGATGGATCCATCACGAAAGGTTGACCGGTTAAAGAAACTTCGCCCGTGAATTTCTTCATACGGCCTTCAACCATTTTTTCTGCGATTTCGCGTGGTTTGCCGGATTGCATTGCGATATCCACTTGGATGTTACGCTCATGTTCAACCACATCAGCCGGAACATCACTTGGGTTAACATAGTCTGGACGGCTTGCTGCAACGTGCATTGCGATGTGTTTTAACAATTCATCGTCTGCGCCTTTACCCGCCACTAATACACCGATTTTCGCGCCGTGTAAGTAAGAGCCTACAACATCGCCCTCGATGTAAGCAACACGACGGATGGTCATATTTTCACCGATTTTTGCCACTAATGCAGCACGTTTTTCTTCAAATTGCGCTTGAAGTTGTTCGATGGTTGCGCCTTTGTGTGCTGCTGCGTAGTCTGCCACTTCGTTGGCTAAACCTAAGAAACCGGCATCTTTTGCAACGAAGTCAGTTTCGCAGTTCATTTCAACTAATACACCAAAACCATTTTGTACGCGAGCAAGGATAACACCTTCAGCTGCAACACGGCCTGCTTTTTTCGCCGCTTTTGCTTGACCGGATTTACGCATGTTATCGATAGCTAATTCGATGTCGCCGTTTGCTTCAACTAATGCTTTTTTACATTCCATCATACCTGCGCCGGTACGTTCACGCAGTTCTTTTACTAATGATGCTGTGATTTCAGCCATTTTAAAATCCTCTGTCAGTTTAAAATGCGGTGGAAAAAGACCGCACTTTTAGATCTAAAAAATACAGGGAGCTATTTAGCCCCCTGCTTATTCATTAATCATCTGATTAATAAGGGCTTACGCCTTATCGCAATCGCCTGAATTATTCTGCGGCTTGCGCTAATTCTTCAGCAACCGCGGCTTCGTTACCACGACCTTCTTTGATCGCAGCAGCAGCAGAAGAAAGATAAAGTTGAATTGCACGTGCTGCGTCATCGTTACCTGGGATAACAAAATCTACGCCGTCCGGGCTAGAGTTAGTATCAACGATAGCAAATACCGGAATACCCAAGTTGTTTGCTTCTTTTACTGCGATATGTTCGTGGTCTGCACCGATAACGAATAATGCATCCGGAAGACCGCCCATCTCTTTGATACCGCCAAGGCTTAATTCAAGTTTTTCCATCTCACGGGTACGCATTAACGCTTCTTTTTTGGTTAATTTGTCGAAAGTGCCGTCTTGAGATTGCGTTTCTAAATCTTTTAAACGTTTGATGGATTGACGAACTGTTTTCCAGTTGGTCAACATACCGCCTAACCAACGGTGGTTTACATAGTATTGTTGACAGTCTAATGCTGCTGCTTGCACTGCATCGGTCGCTGCGCGTTTGGTACCAACGAATAATACTTTACCGTTGTTGCTCGCAATGCGGGTTAACTCAGCTAATGCTGCGTTGAACATTGGAACGGTTTTTTCAAGGTTGATGATATGAACGCCGTTGCGTGGTCCGAAAATGAATGGTTTCATTTTTGGGTTCCAGTAACGAGTTTGGTGACCGAAGTGAACGCCTGCTTGAAGCATATCGCGCATAGAAACTTGTGCCATAATAATTTTCCTTTTGTTTGGGGTTTAGCCTCCACATATCCAGCCAATCGACCGTTTGGCACCCCGATTTAGCCTTTCTGATATGTGTGTGTTTTAGTAAATTGATTAAAAAATAAACGTTACTTTTAAACAGCAAAATAACGTCGTGCTTTATATCATAAAGTGCGGCTGGTTTCCAGTAGATTTCGATTTTTCATCGTTTTATTAAAACAATTTACAAGGAATTAACTCACAAAAAAACCGTACTTGAGAAAACCAAAGTGCGGTTTTTTAGAAAACATTTTACGCTTGTGGATGTCTTGCAGCGACTTCTTCTAATAAGGTTTTGAGTTCACCTTGTTGATACATTTCCAATACGATATCACAACCGCCAACAAGTTCGCCTTCTACCCATAATTGTGGAAATGTCGGCCAATTGGCGTAAGCCGGTAACTCTGCACGAATATCCGGATGTTGCAAAATATCCACATAACCGAAGGGTACGCCACAGTTAATTAACGCTTCTACCGCACGCGCAGAGAAACCGCAAGAAGGGAATTTTGGCGAGCCTTTCATGTAAATCAGAATCGGATTTTCGCTAATCTGTTTTTTGATTTTATCTAACGTTTCCATAATGTTCCTTATATGCATTGAAGAGAAAACGCGCGCATTGTATCACAAACAATGTGCCCGACCAATAAATCCAAAAGGGTATTACCAGCTACCACCTGCCCCACCGCCGTCAAAACCGCCTCCACCGAAACCTCCACCGGAGCCACCGCCAAAACCGCCTCCACCAAAGCCACCGAAACCGCCACCGCCTCTGCCATGACGGCGATGATCTGACATTGATTGGCGCAATATTTCATTCAAGACATGGTTATTCGTTGGGCTGACGTAAGCGCGACGACTGTTAACCTCCGCTATCACCACAATCAAAATAAACAGCGCGAGCATGATAAAGGGCACAACATCCCCGAAATCCTTTTCCTCTTCCGCTTGTGCCGCAAATTCGCCTTTGGTGGCAGCAATAATATAGTCCAAGCCGTTATCAATGCCTTGGGCATATTGCTCGTTGCGGAAATAAGGGCGAATTTGGTTGCGAATAATTTGTGAAGCCAGCGCATCAGTCAACACGCCTTGCAACCCTTGTCCCACCGCAATAAATAATTTGCGATCCTCTTTCGCAATGAGTAACAACACACCGTTATTCAGATTTTTCCGCCCGATTCCCCATTTATCGCCTAATTCAAAGGCATATTGAGAAACCTCATATTCACCTGTCGTTGGCACAATCACCACTGCAATTTGCGAACTGGTTTCTTTGCTATAGGCTGCCAACTTCGCTTCTAATGCGTCCAACTCTTTTACTGATAACGTTTTCGTGTAGTCATTCACATAACGGAAAGGTTTTGGCGAATCAGGAAAAGTGACGGCAGAAACAGTCGTTGCCATAAAAATGCAGAAAAAAATGACCGCACTTTTTAAGCTCAATAAACCCAATACACGCTTAATCATGAATGATCACCTCGTTATCCAGTTCATTTTGATCGTCCGGTTGAACCGGAAAATGCTGAATTAAGTGTTCACCAATTTTCTGCATCGAAGCCAAAATACCTTCCGTATATTGCTTTTGTTTAAAATGCGCAATCATGCGGGCACATTCTGTTTGCCAAAAGTCATCGCCCACATACTGATGAATACCAATGTCTCCGATAATCGCACATTGACGATCATCATAGGCAATATAAATCAACACGCCATTACGCGCCGCCGTTTGATGCATTTCAAGTTGTGAAAAAACACCCAACGCACGTTCATAAACAGAAAGTGCGGTCGGTTTTGACGGTATTTTTCGTTCGATAAAAATCCGAAACTCGGCGGAGGTTTGTCGCTCAAGGCGGGCGATTGCCGCCTCAAGCTGTTTTTTATCTATCGGAATTTTTGCAAATAATGGCATGGTCGCCACCTTATTATCCGTTTAGTTAAAATTCACTGTCGGCGCATTTTCAGCACCGGCAACAGATTTGAAATAAGGTTTTTCTTTGAAACCAAAAATCATCGCCACTAATTTAGTTGGGAATGTACGAATTTTTTGGTTGTATTCACGTGCCGCTTCATTGAATTTATTACGCGCAACGTTAATGCGATTTTCGGTACCTTCCAATTGCGCTTGTAAGTTCATAAAACCTTCGTTCGCACGCAATTCAGGATAATTCTCTACGCTCACCAATAAACGGGACAAGGCTGAACCTACTTCATTTTGGCTTTGTTGGAATTGGGTTAATTGCTCTTCCGTTAAATGAGACGGATCAATTTTGGTTTGCGTTGCTTTTGCACGCGCTTCAACAACACCGGTCAAGGTTTCTTTTTCAAAGTTTGCCTGGCCTTTTACGGTATTCACCAAATTCGGGATCAAATCGGAACGACGTTGATAAGTCGATTCAACATTTGCCCATACGGAATTAATTTGTTCTTCCGCGGCAACCAAGCCGTTATAACTTGGAATTAAGGCCATAGCCGCAACAACGGCAACAATAATCAGAACAAGCCATTTTTTCATTTTTTTTCCTTACAATCATTAAACTTAGCTAAAAAACAAAAGACCTAAACATAGGTTTAGGTCTTTTTTATCTTTATCTGAAAATAATTAACAAAATGCTAATTATTTAGTACCGCTAACTGCGATTTCTACACGACGGTCATCAGCTAAACAAGCGATAAGCGCTTTACGGCCTTTAACTGCGTCACATTTGTTACCAGTAACTGGATTTGCTTTACCATAACCGGTTGCAGAAATATCGTGTTGAGAAACACCTTTGGACACTAAGTAGTTAGCAACGCTTTCAGCACGTTTTTGAGATAATTTTTGGTTGTAAGCGTCAGAACCGATACGGTCTGTGTAACCTGCAACTTTAACGTTCGCATTGCTAACTTGTGCGATTTCGCCGTAGATACCATCTAATACGCCACGAGCTTGTGGTTTTAAGTCAGCTTTGCCGAATGCGAAAGTCACATCAGAGTTCAAGTTGAAAGTTTTGTTTACAACTTTCGCTTCAGGTGCCGGCATAGGTGCTTGACCTTGACCGAAACGGTAAGATAAACCTAAAGCAACAGTACCCATGTTTGGAGAGAACTCTGCGTGACGTCCACGTGGAGCCGGACCATTTTTAACAAGAGCTTTACCTAAGTTACCTACACGAGCAGTCCATTGGTATTCTAAACGTGCTGCTAATTCTGGAAGAATTGCATATTCAACACCTGCTGCTAAAACCGGAGATACTTTGAAGTTGTGAGCTTTTAATTTACCGCCTGCCACTGGAGCTTTGTAATCGCTACGGATTAATGCTGCACCAACACGGCCATAAACGTCTAAATCGGCTAATACAGGGTAGCTTGCTTTAAGTGCTAAAGTAGTACCGTGAGCAGTGTGTTTAGCTTCAGTTTTGTCTTGGCGGCTTTTGATTTTAGAACCACCGAAATATTCATAGCCAACTTCTGCTGCTAAGTTATCAGTGATTTGGTAACCACCGAACACACCGTAGTTTACAGAGTGACGGTTTACATCATAACCCGCATTACGAAATTGGGTGAAACCGTTGTGGGAAGAAGTCCAACCGGCTTTTGCGCCAGTATAGAAAGTGTTAGCTTGTGGTGCAGCTTGTGCTACAGTTGCTGCTGCTAAACCAGCGATAGCTAATGCGATTGCAGTTTTTTTCATTTTGATGATCCTCTTAAATGTAGTCATCTATTTAAATTAAAACAAGTATCAGCTGATGTAGCTGAAAACCAACACAAAGGAATTGTGCTACCTGCTATCTTAACCTGTTCGATCTAAAAAGTCATCTCAAGGCAAAGATATTACATCAATAGAGCAAACTTGCTCTACTCTGTCTTTTGGCAATTCATATCCTTATGTGAAGGACTGTCCAAAAGTTCGCGTATTATCCTACCTAAAAAATGGAAAATCAAATCATCGATCACTCTTTTGCTCAAAATTTAAACAAAAAAGACCTTTTTATTGACAATTTTTTAATCAACTTCCTGATTTTATGACATAAATATCGTCGCCCTTGCGTTCTATGTTACACTTTGACGACTTTTAGCTTAAATAGAGAATGGTGCAACATGCTACCCCGCTTAACAAAGATCCCTCAACTTTCTCCATTAGTCAGTGATTATTTAGATGCGCTACGATTGCAACATTTTGAAGGAGATATTGCCTCAAATTATGCCGATCGTCTTAGCCTCGCCACCGACAACAGCGTTTACCAACAACTTCCGCAAGCCATTTTATTTCCGAAAAACATTGCCGATGTGGTACGTCTAACGAAACTCGCACAACAGGAAAAATACCTTTCGCTGACGTTTACGCCACGTGGTGGTGGCACCGGTACGAACGGGCAATCCATCAATAACAATATTATTGTTGATCTCTCTCGCCACATGACAAAGATTTTAGAACTCAATGTAAAAGAACGTTGGGTGCGCGTGCAAGCCGGCGTGGTGAAAGATCAGCTTAATCAATTTCTAAAACCGCACGGTTTATTTTTCTCGCCGGAACTCTCCACCAGTAACCGCGCCACCTTAGGGGGAATGATCAATACGGATGCGTCAGGACAAGGATCTTTACAATACGGGAAAACCTCCGACCACGTGCTCGGTTTACGCGCTGTGCTCATCAATGGCGAAATTTTAGAGACAAGTGCGGTCAAATCTGACGACGTTTTTCGCTATACAGAAGAAAGCTCTCTCTCTGCCAACGTGAAAAAAATCCATCAAGAGATTTTTCAACGTTGCAAAGACAAACGCTCACAAATCCTGAATGATTTGCCCCAATTGAACCGTTTTCTGACCGGTTACGATTTAAAAAATGTGTTTAACGATGATTTAAGTGAATTCAATTTAACCCGCATTTTGACAGGTTCTGAAGGCTCACTTGCTTTTATTTGCGAAGCCACATTGGATTTAATGCCGCTGCCACAACATCGCACATTAATTAACATTAAATACAATTCTTTTGATGCGGCATTGCGCAACGCGCCTTTTATGGTCAAAGCCAATGCACTTTCTGTAGAAACTGTCGATTCCAAAGTGCTGAATTTGGCTAAACAAGACATTATTTGGCACTCCGTCAAAGAACTGTTAACAGAAGACGCACAACATCCTATTCTTGGCTTAAATATAGTGGAATATGCCGGCAATAATCAGGCATTAATTGAAAAACAAGTGGCGCAGTTATGTGCACAATTGGATCAAAAAATTGCTGAAGGCAAAGATCATATTATCGGTTACCAAGTTTGCGATCATTTGCCGTCCATTGAACGTATTTATGCCATGCGGAAAAAAGCCGTAGGGTTACTTGGCAATGCCAAAGGCGCGGCAAAACCCATTCCTTTTGTAGAAGACACTTGTGTGCCGCCGGAAAATCTGGCGGATTACATTACCGAGTTTCGCGCTTTATTAGATAGCCATAATCTACAATACGGTATGTTCGGTCATGTGGATGCGGGCGTGTTGCATGTTCGTCCTGCATTAGATTTATGCGATTTGGAGCAAGTGAAATTATTCAAACAGATTTCCGACGAGGTGGCAGAACTCACCCGTAAATACGGCGGATTAATTTGGGGTGAACATGGCAAAGGAATGCGCTCGCAATACGGCGAAAAATTCTTTACACCCGAATTATGGCGTGAATTACGTTACATCAAATTCTTATTTGACCCACAAAATCGCCTCAATCCAGGGAAAATCTGTACGCCGTTAAACAGCGAACAAGCACTTTATTCCATTTTATCGCCAATGCGAGCCGACCTTGATCGCCAAATTCCCGTTCAAATGAAAGAAGAATTTATCGGTGCCATGAATTGTAACGGTAACGGGCTATGCTTTAACTTTGACGTCCACAGCACCATGTGCCCGTCTATGAAAGTGAGTAAAAATCGTGTATTTTCACCGAAAGGCCGCGCCGCCATGGTGCGTGAATGGTTGCGTTTATTAGCGAACGAGCAAGTTACCCCGGCGCAATTGGATTTCAAACAGTCCACGATAAAACTCACGGATATCGTGCATAAAATCCAAAACAGCTATCAAAAACGCCGTGGCGAATACGATTTTTCCCATGAAGTGAAAGCGGCAATGGATACTTGTCTGGCGTGTAAAGCTTGCGCCAGCCAATGCCCGATTAAAATCGACGTGCCGAGTTTCCGCGCGAAGTTCTTCCATTTTTACCACCAACGTTATCTGCGCCCAATCAAAGATTATGTAGTGTCCAACGTGGAATACGTTGCGCCGCTAATGGCAAAACAAGCGAAGCTCTTTAATTATTTTACAGCGACTAAATTTAGCCAAAAGGTGGCAGAAAAATGTTTAGGCATGACGGATTTACCCTTGCTCTCAACACCCAATCTGCAACAACAACTCATTCAACTTGGTCATCAAAACGCCTCATTAGAGCAATTAGAACGCTTAAGTGCGGTGGAAAAACAACGTGTTTTGCTTATCGTGCAAGATCCATTCACCTCTTATTATGATGCCAAAGTTGTTGCCGATTTTGTGGCGTTAACCCAAAAACTGGGCTTTAAGCCTGTGGTATTGCCATTTAAACCGAACGGCAAAGCACAACACATTAAGGGCTTTTTAACCCGTTTTGCAAAAACCGCAAAAAATCAGGCTGAGTTCCTTAATCGTATGGCAAAACTGGGTATGCCTTTGGTCGGTGTGGATCCCGCCATTGTGTTGTCGTATCGTGACGAATACAAAGAAATTCTTGGTGCTGAGCGCGGTAATTTCCATGTGCTGACCGCCCACGAATGGCTCAAGCAACAGTTGGATAACGGCATCTTGTTATCCGCACAAAACACTGAAAAAACCGACCGCACTTTTGAGTCGCATCAGTGGTATTTATTCCCACACTGCACAGAAACGACTGCGATGCCAAACAGTGGCAAAGAATGGCAACACATTTTTGCAGCCTTCGACCAGCAGTTGCAGGTTGAAAGTGTCGGCTGTTGCGGCATGGCTGGCACTTTCGGGCACGAAACCCAGCATATTGAAATGTCGAAAGCCATTTATGAAGCCTCATGGGAGAAAAAACTGCAATATAAAGATCCAAACTTCTGTTTGGCAACCGGGTATTCCTGTCGTAGCCAAGTAAAGCGTTTCACCCATTATCAGCCGAAACACCCTGTACAAGCTTTATTAACTTTATTGAAATAACAACACCATGAGCATTTGGAAGAAACACCTCACGCTACAACAACTAAATGACTTCTGCCAACACTGTGCCGTAGCACATTTAGGCATTGAATTTACCGCACAGGGCGATGATTGGCTGGAAGCCCGTATGCCGGTGGATCACCGTACTACTCAACCCATGGGATTTTTACATGGTGGCATTTCCGCGGCACTTGCGGAAAGCGTTGCTTCCACTGCCGCTTTTTGCTGTGTAGAAGCCAATCAGGCTGTCGTTGGTTTGGAGATCAATGCAAGCCATTTACGCCCGGTAAAACAAGGCTATGTTTGCGCTAAATCAAGCCCGATTCGTTTAAGTAAAAATGTACAGGTTTGGCAAATTGACATTCGAGATGCACAAGATAAACTGTGCTGCGTTTCACGTTTAACTCTTTCTATTATCACACATGACTAATTTAAAAATCGGCGTCATTCTTGCCAATTTAGGTACGCCAGACTCACCAAGTCCTAAGGATATTTCCCGTTATTTATGGCAATTTTTAACGGATCCCCGCGTGGTCGATTTGCCGCGTTGTAAATGGTATCCGTTACTTAAAGCCATTATTTTGCCGTTGCGTTCAAAACGTATTGCCAAAAATTATCGTTCAATTTGGACGGAACAAGGTTCTCCGTTAATGGTGTTCACCGAACAACAAAAACAAGGCTTAATCGACTTTTTCCAACAACAGCAACTGGATGTGGAAATCGAAATCGGTATGACTTATGGCAATCCGTCCATGCCAAGTGCGGTGCAAAAACTATTGGAAAAACAAGTGGAACACATCATCGTACTCCCGCTCTATCCACAATACAGCAGTAGTACAACAGGCGCGGTGTTCGACTCTTTTGCTGAAGCATTGAAACAACAACGTGGCATTGTGCCCTTTGATTTTATTCATTCATATCAATTAAATAAAGATTACATCGCCGCCTTAATCGAATCCTGCAAAGTGCGGTTAAAATCCGATGAGTTTTTGCTATTTTCCTTCCATGGCATTCCATTGCGTTACGAAAACACCGGCGATTACTACCGCACACATTGCCAACAAACCGCCGCCGCGGTGGCACAAGGGTTGGGCTTAAATGAAAAACAATGGGGTTTAACCTTCCAATCCCGTTTTGGTAAAGAAGTGTGGTTGCAACCTTATACCGATGGATTTATTTCTAATGCAGCACAACAAGGTATCAAAAAAATGGCGGTGATCTGCCCGGGCTTTGCGGCAGACTGCTTGGAAACCTTGGAAGAAATTTCGGAAGAAAACAAAACGTTATTTTTAACCCACGGCGGAGAAAGCTTTCAATATATTCCTGCCCTCAACGCAGAACCGGCACACATTGAAATGTTAGGCAAATTGGTGATGAGCCAAGTAGCGAAAATGAAATGCAATAACTGCAATTCGCCAAATATTGATGTGATTCCAACTATTTCTGTGCCAACTACAAGCCATTTAAGCAGTCGTTGTCATTAATCTTGACAACCTTTTTACTTCATATTTAAGGAGAGCATTATGAATAACGTCACTTTAGCAGGCAATCCAATCGATGTTGCAGGCCGCTTCCCACAAATTGGCGACCGACTCAATGAACTCACGTTAGTGAATAATGAATTGGGCGATGTAACCCTAAACACCTTTGCCGGTCAGCGCAAAGTGTTAAACATTTTTCCAAGTATCGACACCGGTGTTTGTGCCACCTCCGTGCGGAAATTCAACGAAAAAGCCGCAACATTGGCTAACACCGTTGTACTTTGCATTTCCGCTGACTTGCCTTTCGCGCAAATCCGTTTCTGTGGTGCTGAAGGCATCGACAAGGTACAAACCCTTTCCACGTTCCGCCACCACGAGTTACACAAAACCCTCGGCGTTGACATTACATCTGGCCTTCTCGCCGGCCTAACCGCCCGCGCCGTTATTGTGTTAGATGAACATAACAACGTGTTACACAGCGAATTAGTGTCTGAAATTAAAAACGAGCCGAATTACGACGCTGCACTTGCCGTGTTGGTCTAATCACGAATAAAGCAAAGTGCGGTGGTTTTCTCTGTGTGTTAAAAACACTTGGAAACTCCACCGCACTTTTGTTTTCAGAGCATTCGATGGCGCGCGCTTCACAGCGATGTCGATAATCCGTTGATATTAAAAGGCATGCGTCAGGAAACGCGTGCCATCAAAAAGGCGTAACTCACGATTTCATACGTAGCGTGTATCTTGATGCATGACCAGACCACGCAAGGAACGTTATTTAACCCTTTCGAATATTCACGATTTCGTGCAACAAGTTGCACGCTACGATTCTTTTGTTTTCAGAGCGTTATTTATAAAACGCTGTCCTACCCATTAGACAACAAGCTCATACCTGATTAATTCGCTTTCCACTCGCCGTTCACGACAGTACCAACGACGTGGTAATCGTTCGTGAAGACTGCAAGGTTAGCGACTTTGCCGGCTTCAACGGAACCCAAACGGTCATCGACACCGATGGCGCGTGCCGGATAAAGGTTACTCATACGAATCGCTTCGGCAAGAGGAATCTCAACATACTCCACCGCATTTTTGATGGATTCCATCATGGTGATAGAAGCACCTGCGATCGTGCCGTTACCGTCATAGCAACGGCCGTCTTTCACATAAATGGTTTTACCCACGAAGGTGAAGGTTTCTAGTTCAGGGCCTGCACCGGCAGCCGCTAAAGAATCGGTCACAATACAAAGTTTGTCGCCTTTCACTTTTTTATCCAAACGCACATTACCAAAATCCACATGTACGCCGTCCACGATAATGCCGGTGTAAACGTCAGAATCCAATACTGCACCCACCACGCCCATGGCACGACCGGAACTGATCGGCGACATGGCATTGTGTAAGTGCGTTGCGAAAGTTGCGCCTTTACGGAAAGCCGCTTTTGCCACGTCATAGGTGGCGTTAGAGTGACCAACTGAAACCACGATGCCACTTTTTACAAAATCAGGCGTGTAGTTGATGGTTGGGTTTTCCGCGGCAATAGTGAGTTTCGTGATCACATCGGCGTTTTCACACAAGAAATCTTTCATTTCAGGTGAAATTTCACGGATATATTCCGGACGGTGTACGCCTTTTTTCTCTACGCTCAAATACGGCCCTTCAATATGCAAACCCAGTGCTTGGTTTTTATGTTTATTCAAATATTCACGCATAACTTTCACCGCACTTTTGATGCCCTCATCCGGTGCCGTAATAAAGGTTGGCAAGAAGCTGGTGCAGCCGGATTTCAGGTTGGTCGCTTGCATGATTTCTAAGGTTTCTACACTGGTTTGGTCGTTGAACATCACACCACCACAACCGTTTAATTGCAAGTCAATAAAACCGGCAGTGAGGTTATGCCCCTCTAAATCAAGGGTCTTAATGCCGCTTTCCAATTCGCTTTGTGGAATCACTGCTTCAATGTGTTCGCCATTCACGACCACCGCGTAATCCCGAAGGATTTCATGTTTGGTGTAAATGACGGAATTAATTAATGCATATTTCATAATCGTACCTTTAAATAATCTAAAAATTCACCGCACTTTTGCGCTAAACATTACAACACGCTATGAATAGCGTGACTTTCCAAGTCGGTGAAATATTTCACGGTTTTCACTTTCAATTCTTGCAACGCCGGCTCATCACACACCAACACAAAATGGCGATGTAATTGCAATGCGCTGACCGTCCACATGTGATTTACTGCGCCTTCAACAGCGGCTTGCACAGCGAGCGCTTTGGAATGCCCTGTTGCCAAAATCATCACTTCTTCTGCGTCTAACAAGGTGCCAACCCCAATGGTTAAGGCATATTTCGGCACTTTATTGACATCATTATCAAAAAAGCGGGAATTGGCGATGATCGTATCCGGTGTTAAGGTTTTAATACGGGTGCGAGAGCTTAACGAAGAAGCCGGCTCGTTGAAGGCAATATGGCCATCTACGCCAACGCCGCCCATGAATAAATGAATTTTGCCGTAAGATTTGATTTTTTCTTCGTAACGGCGACATTCTTCATCATGATCGTCCGTATTGCCGTCTAAAATATTGATGTTTTGCGGCTGAATATCAATGTGGTTGAAAAAATTGTTGTGCATGAAGCTGTGATAGCTTTCCGGGTGTTCTTTCGGAAGGCCCACATATTCATCCATGTTGAATGTGACCACATGTTTAAAACTCACCTCACCGGCTTGATTTAAGCGGATAAGTTCTTGGTAAGTTTTAAGTGGTGTTCCGCCGGTAGGTAAACCCAATACAAACGGGCGTTCTTCGGTGGGATTAAAACGATTGATTCTCTCAACGATATGACGTGCTGCCCAACGGCTAACTTGTTGTTCGTTATGTAGAGGGATAAGGCGCATAATAAACTTCCTTTATTGTGACCGCACTTTACAATCATTTTGTAGGAACAGGCGTTATGCCTGTCCCATTTATGTCATAAAGAGAATTTAGGACAGGCACAACGCCTGTCCCTACACCAGAAAAGTGCGGTCTCTTTTTCCATTAAATTAAAGATATTTCGCTTTTAATTCTTTTGCTTTGGCTAATTGTGCTTCGGTCGCTTTTGCCGTCATGGGTTCACGACAATAGCCGGCATCCACACCTTCCAATTTCAACAATTCTTTGATGGTTAAATATAAACCATTCGCTAAGATACCTTCGATTAAATCGTTGGTCACATGTTGAATTTCACGCGCTTCAGCCAGTTTGCCTTGTTTGGTCAAGTCAAAAATTTGTCTTGCACGAACACCGTTTACGTTGAATGTACTACCGATAGCACCATCCACCCCTAAAGCCACCGCCGGCAACATCATTTCATCGAAGCCGGCCCAAATTAAGTGGTTTGGATAGGCTTTTTGTAAACGTTCTAATAAGTAGAAGTCACCTGCGGTAAATTTCACACCAAGCACTTTCGGGTTTTTGTAAAGTTCACCGAATTGCTCTACGCCCATGTTTACGCCGGTTAAGAACGGAATGGAGTAAACGATCATGTTGTTACCGGTTTCCGCAATAATGGTGTCATAGTAGTGTTTGATTTCAGGGAAGCTGAATTTGTAGTAGAACGGTGTTACCGCAGAAAGGCAGTCATAGCCTAATTCAGTAGCATATTTACCTAATTCCACCGCTTCGTGTAAATTCACGCTACCCACTTGTGCGATTAACGCCACTTGGTCTTTCGCTTCATCTTTTGCAATACGGAAGATTTGTTTTTTCTCTTCGGTAGAAAGCATGAAGTTTTCACCGGTAGATCCGCCGACATACAAACCATTGACTTTCATTTTGTCGATATTGTGGCGAATAATTTGGCGTAAGCCTTTTTCATTAATAGAGCCATCTTCGTTAAATGACACTAATAACGCACTGAAAATACCTTTTAAATCACGCATTGTTTTCTCCTGTTTAGTATTTAATACGTTGTTCTAAAATGACATTAAGAGTTTTCTCTTTTATCTTAATCGCTTTTTCATGCTCCGCTTGAACCAGCAAAGCATAAATTAAATCTAGAACGAATAATTGCGCCGTTTTGGTACCAATGGAATCCCCTTGCAGTTTCCCTTGTTTATTACCATTGACCAACACAAAATCCGCATATTCGGTTAACGGGGAACGCATACTATGGGTCAATGCTACCGTTGTTGCGCCGTTTTCCTTGGCAATTTTTAATGCATGCGCCGTTTCTTGCGAATAGCCGGAGTGACTGATGCCAATCGCCACATCATTGCGTTGTAATAACGCCACCTGCATATACATAAAATGGTTGTTGCCGCTCGCATCCACTTGAATGCCAATCCGCATGAATTTGTTCTTGGCTTCTTCTGCCGTTACGCCGGAGGATCCAACCCCAAAGAGAAAAACTCTGTTCGCACCTCGAATGGCGTTTACAACCACTTCTAACTGATGAAAATCCAACAAATTAATCGTTTCGTTCATCACTGAATTAATGGCTGACTGCAATTTATGTGCAATCGTTTGTGAATCATCGTTAGGCAAGATCTCCGTTTCTAGCACCGTATCATCTCGACCTTCCCGTGTTTTCGCCAGCTCAATCGAAAACGCCAACTTAAAATCACTAAATCCTTTAAACCCCAGTGTACGGCAGAAACGCACAAGTGTCGCCTCTCCGACATCTAAACGCTCGGCAAGCTGCGCCAAGGAATACTGCATAATACAATCAGGCGATTGGGTAATGACATCCGCAATTTTTTTCTCCGTCTTCGTCAGGCTTTGATAAAGCGAACTGAGGGAGTTAAGTACATTTCCGTTTCCCACCATAAACAACCCTAATCATGTAATTTAGCCATGTAATTGAGTAAGCGCCCATGCAGCCGCGCCGATAAGTCCGGCATCTTGCCCTAATTGAGCCGCATCCAACGGACAACGATAAATTTCCGGCATTTGCGCCAAATATTGTTTCACCAAAGGCAAATAGCCTTCAGCCAACCCAACGCTACCGCCAATGACCACGTATTGTACGTCCATACCAATCACTAAATCCGCCACTAAATTGGCAATCGCTTTTGCTGAACGAGACACAAGTGCGGTGGCTTTTTCATCCATTTTTCTAAAACGGGCAAAGACTTCTTTGGGATCGCAAGGATCGTCCCATTGTTTAGAAACCGCTTCAATGGCGCGTCCCGCTGCGATGGCTTCCACACAACCGACTCGACCACAGCCGCACACAGGGCCATTGGGATCCGCCAGGGTATGTCCAATATGACCGGCAATGCCGTTCGGTTCGGTGAGTAATTGGTGGTTTAAAACTAACCCGCCACCTACGCCCGTAGAGACGGTAATAAAAGCAAAGTTTTGAAGATTATTTTTATCTTGCAGTTGATATTCCGCATAAGTCGCTGCCTGCGCATCATTCAATAAATACACGGGCGTTGACGTATGCTGAGAAAGGCTTTGTTTTAATGGGAAATAAGCCAGTCCGCCTAAATTTTTCGGGTTAAGTGCGGTCAATATTCCTTTATTGATGATGCCTGTGGAGGCAACCGCAACATAATCAAATTGCCCCGCATAATCCGAAAGTAATTGTGCGAGCGTTTGATGCATTGCCTCCACTACGTTTTCTTGTGGTGTGTGGATTTGTTGACGTTGTGTCACTTGGTTCCCTGACACAATGGCTGAGGCGATTTTAGTTCCGCCGATATCTAAGGCTAAGCAACGCATCATGTTTCCCCTCTTAATTATTTATTTGCAGAATTAACCGCACTGGAGAACCAGCTAACGATATGTTCTAAACGGGTTAATGCGGAACCTACGGTCACGAAATCCGCACCGATCTCAATGGCGGTTTTGGCAAGTTCCGGTGTGTTGTAACGTCCTTCTGCCATCACTTTGCAACCGGCAGCTTTCAAATCTTTCACTAATTGATAGTCCGGTTCCTCCGGTACAGCGCCACCTGTGTAGCCTGACATGGTGCTACCCACAATATCAAAGCCTAATTTTTGGCAGTACAACCCTTCTTCTAAATTGGAGCAATCCGCCATGGCAAGACAGCCCATTTCATGAATTTTTTTGACCGCACTTTCAATATCAACAGGACGCGGACGATGGGTGCCATCCACTGCAATGATATCCGCACCGGCATGGGCTAAATCTTCAATGTCTTGTAAAAACGGCGTGATACGCACCGGGCTGTCCGGCAAATCGCGTTTTACAATACCGATAATCGGCACATTGACGGTTGGACGCGTTGCTTTCAAGTTGTCCACGCCTTCAATACGTAGTCCAGCCGCACCACCGATAACGGAAGCCTGCGCCATCGCGGCAACAATTTCCGGCTTATCCATCGGGCCATCATCGACCGGTTGGCAGGACGCAATCAATCCATTTTGAATTTTGGCAAAAACTTCTTGGTGGGATAATTTGTGCTGAGTGAATGACATAAAAACTCCTATTAATTTGCGGCTGCATTTGGCAGTCATTCTTGTCATCGTGCATTATATGATAACAATACTTCATTTTGAAATATATTTTTGAAGTGTTTTTCCAATGATGTGATCTACCTCTCATTTCTGAAATAAAACTTCATAATCTATTTGAAAATGATTTTTTTACTTTAGAATGGATACCGAGTTGTAATCTAACTATGTTTCAAAACATCAATTAACTTACTATCATTACAGGAGTAGCTTATGAAACTAGCAAAACTTTTCCTTGCCACTGCAATCGCATTAGGTGTGACTTCCGCTGCTAACGCTGCAGAGTATGATTTAAAATTCGGTATGAACGCAGGTACGTCTTCTAACGAATACAAAGCCGCTGAAATGTTTGCCAAAGAAGTGAAAGAAAAATCCAACGGCAAAATTGAAATTTCTCTTTACCCAAGTTCCCAATTAGGTGACGACCGCGCCATGTTAAAACAATTAAAAGACGGTGCGTTAGACTTCACTTTTGCTGAATCTGCACGTTTCCAATTGTTCTATCCAGAAGCGGCTGTGTTTGCTTTACCTTACGTTATCAGTGACTACAGCGTGGCACAAAAAGCGTTATTCGACACTGCATTCGGTAAAGACTTAATCCAAAAAATGAACAAAGATTTAGGCTTAACCTTATTATCCCAAGCCTATAACGGTACACGCCAAACCACCTCTAACCGTGCAATCAACAGCATTGCTGACATGAAGGGCTTAAAATTACGCGTACCAAACGCGGCAACTAACTTGGCGTACGCAAAATATGTGGGTGCATCCCCAACACCAATGGCATTCTCCGAAGTGTATTTAGCATTACAAACGAACTCCGTTGACGGTCAAGAAAACCCATTGGCAACCGTTCAAGCACAAAAATTCTATGAAGTGCAAAAATACTTGGCAATGACCAACCACATTTTGAACGACCAACTTTATCTTGTAAGTAACGAAACCTTTGCTGACTTACCGGCTGACTTACAAAAAGTGGTTCGTGATGCAGCACAAAAAGCCGCAGAATATCACACCAAATTATTCGTTGACGGTGAAAAAGAATTAGTGACTTTCTTTGAAAAACAAGGTGTAACCGTAACATATCCGGATCTCGCCCCATTCAAAGAAGCCATGAAACCTTTCTATGCTGACTTTGTAAAACAAACCGGAACAAAAGGCGAAGAAGCACTTAAAGAAATTCAAGCCATCAGCAAATAATACGCTTATTCGTGTGCCTGTTTCGGCAGGCACGCTTTTTCTCTCCTTTATTATTCAACGGAGTTGAATATGAAAATCTTTAATAAACTCGAAGAATGGATCGGTGGGGCACTATTCCTCGTGATATTCTGCATTCTTGTTTTGCAAATTCTATTCAGACAAGCTTTCCACTCCCCATTAATTTGGAGTGAAGAACTTGCCAAATTGCTGTTCGTTTATGTCGGTATGCTCGGCATTAGCGTTGCCGTCAGAAAACAAGAGCACGTTTATATCGACTTCTTGACTAACTTAATGCCACCGGCAGTCAAAAAAATCACCAATACATTCGTACAAATCGTGATTTTCCTCGGTGTGATTTTCTTTATCCACTTTGGTATCAAAACCTATTTAGGTGCCAGTTTCCCGATTGATGCGTTAGGCGGTATTTCTGAAAAATGGATTTATGCCTCTTTACCAATCATTGCCGTATTAATGCTCGTTCGCTTCTTCCAAGCGCAAGCAGACAACTTCAAACAAAACAAAAGCTATTTACCGGCAACCTTCTTTATCGTAAGTGCGGTCGTTTTATTGGGTATTTTGTTCTTAGCACCAGATTGGTACAAAGTTTTACGCGTAACCGAATATGTTAAATTTGGTTCTAATGCCGTGTATGTGGCATTGCTCTTCTGGTTAGTCATCATGTTCTTGGGCGTACCGGTAGGTTGGTCATTATTTATCACTACCCTACTTTACTTCTCCATGACCCGTTGGAACGTGGTAAATGCGGCTTCTGAAAAACTCACCATGAGTTTGAATAGCTTCCCACTCCTTGCTGTGCCGTTCTATATTCTTACCGGGATTTTAATGAACACCGGCGGTATCACCGAACGTATCTTTAACTTCGCCAAAGCCTTACTGGGTCACTACACCGGTGGTATGGGACACGTTAACATCGGTGCAAGCTTGTTGTTCTCCGGCATGTCCGGTTCTGCACTTGCCGATGCGGGTGGTTTAGGTCAATTAGAAATCAAAGCCATGCGCGATGCAGGTTATGATGATGACATCTGCGGCGGTATCACAGCAGCCTCTTGTATCATCGGTCCATTGGTTCCACCAAGTATTGCCATGATCATTTACGGTGTTATCGCAAACGAATCCATCGCAAAACTCTTTATTGCCGGCTTCGTACCGGGTGTATTAGTCACCATCGCCCTCATGGCAATGAACTACTACATTTCCAAAAAACGTGGTTATCCAAGAACACCAAAAGCGACCCGTGAAGAACTTTGCACGTCATTCAAAAGAGCATTCTGGGCAATTTTAACCCCATTATTGATTATCGGCGGGATCTTCTCCGGCTTATTCAGCCCGACAGAATCTGCGGTGGTTGCAGCTGCCTACTCCGTCATTATCGGTAAATTCGTCTATAAAGAATTAACTTTGAAAATGCTGTTCAACAGCTGCGTGGAAGCGATGTCCATTACTGGTGTTGTTGCATTAATGATTATGACGGTGACCTTCTTCGGCGACATGATCGCCCGTGAACAAGTGGCAATGCGTATTGCAGACGTCTTCGTTGCCGTGGCGGATTCTCCGTTAATGGTGTTAGTCATGATCAATGCCTTGTTATTGTTCCTCGGGATGTTCATTGATGCCTTAGCATTACAATTCCTTGTCTTGCCAATGTTAATTCCAATCGCCATGCAATTCGGTATCGACCTTGTGTTCTTCGGTGTTATGACAACCTTGAACATGATGATCGGTATCTTAACCCCACCGATGGGAATGGCATTATTCGTGGTCGCACGTGTGGGTAACATGTCCGTGTCCACCGTAACGAAAGGCGTATTACCATTCTTAATCCCGATTTTCGTGACCTTGGTGTTAATCACCATCTTCCCAAGTATCATCACATTCATTCCGAATTTGTTAATACCTTAGGAACCTAAAAGTGCGGTTGCAAAACGCAGTAAATTTGAACCGCACTTTCTTATACATATAAAAGACCTATTCTGCCGTTGACGAATAGCCCAAATCACTCCAAACGAGGTTTATTATGAAATTTCAAAAAACAACATTAGCTGCACTCTTCTTTGCTGCAACCACTTTTGCTGCGACAGCGCAAGCGGCTGCTTATCCGGATTTACCGGTGGGTATTAAAAGCGGTGCCGGTGCGTTAATTGGCGACACTGTTTATGTGGGCTTAGGTACAGGCGGTGATAAATTCTATGCGTTAGATTTAAAAAAACCGAACGCCCAATGGAAAGAAATCGCCGCATTCCCGGGCGGTGACCGTAACCAACCGGTGGCTGCGGCTGTTGACGGCAAATTATATGTATTCGGCGGATTACAAAAAAATGAAAAAGGCGAATTACAATTCGTCAACGATGCTTACAGCTATAACCCGGCTGATAATACTTGGAGCAAATTACCCACCCGTTCACCACGCGGTTTAGTCGGTTCTACCGGCGCATCACATGGTGACAAAGTGTATATCGTGGGCGGTTCTAACTTGTCTATTTTCAACGGTTTCTTCCAAGACATTGTTGCAGCCGGTGAAGACAAAGCGAAAAAAGACGAAATCACCAAAGCGTATTTTGAACAACGTCCTGAAGACTATTTCTTCACAACCGAATTGTTAAGCTATGAGCCATCTACCAATAAATGGCGCAACGAAGGTCTCGTCCCCTTCTCCGGTCGTGCCGGTGCGGCATTTACCATTCAAGGTGATGATTTAATTGTCGTGAACGGTGAAATCAAACCGGGCTTGCGTACAGCAGAAACCCACTCAGGTAAATTTACCGACAAAGGTGTGCAATGGAAAAACTTACCTGACTTACCGGCACCGAAAGATCAAAGTCAAGACGGTTTGGCTGGGGCGATGGCGGGTTATAGCCACGGTCATTACTTAGTCACCGGTGGTGCAAACTTCCCGGGTTCCGTAAAACAATTTAAAGAAGGAAAACTTCACGCTCACCAAGGCTTAAGCAAAGCCTGGCATAAAGACATTTATACGTTAAATAACGGCAAATGGAACATCATTGGCGAATTGCCGGTAGGCATCGGTTACGGTGTTGCCGTATCTTATGACAACAAAGTATTGCTCATTGGTGGTGAAACCGATGGTGGCAAAGCGTTAACCTCTGTTCAAAGCATAAGCTATGACGGCAAACAATTAAAAGTAGAATAATCTTCTTTGGGTTTCAAATTAACGGATTAAGCGTGCTTGATCCGTTATTTTGTTTTTAAGTTAAGCATCGTGCCAACAGATTCGTGATAGCTCTCACAAATACGAAAGTTTTCATTTGAAAAGCGAAATCCTCTCGCGCTATGCTAAGCAGACCTCAAAAATTATTTTATGAATCAAAAAATTAAAGGAGTTCTTATGAGTATTCTCAGTTATGCCCAAAAAATCGGGCAAGCCTTAATGGTACCGGTTGCCGTATTACCGGCAGCCGCTGTACTAATGGGGATCGGTTATTGGCTAGACCCGGACGGTTGGGGGGCGAATAGCCAACTTGCAGCCTTGCTCATCAAATCCGGGGCTGCCATCATCGACAACATGGGCTTATTATTTGCCGTGGGCGTGGCTTTCGGTTTATCCAAAGACAAACACGGCTCAGCCGCTCTTTCCGGTTTAGTGGGTTACTATGTCGTGACCACCCTACTCGCACCGGGTGGTGTAGCCCAATTACAACATATCGATCCAAGCCAAGTGCCTGCCGCTTTCGGTAAAATCAATAACCAATTTATCGGGATCTTAATCGGTGTGCTTTCTGCTGAACTTTACAACCGTTTCTATCAAGTAGAGTTGCCAAAAGCCCTGTCCTTCTTCAGCGGAAAACGTTTGGTCCCAATCGTGGTCTCTTTCGCCATGATTGCACTTTCTTTCATTCTGCTTTATGTATGGCCTTACATCTTCAACGCACTAGTGTCTTTCGGTGAATCCATCAAAGATTTAGGCGCTGTGGGTGCGGGTATTTACGGTTTCTTCAACCGTCTATTAATTCCGGTTGGCTTACACCACGCGTTAAACTCGGTATTCTGGTTTGACGTAGCAGGCATTAACGACATTCCTAACTTCTTAGGTGGTGCAAAATCCATCGCTGAAGGCACTGCTACGGTAGGCGTCACCGGTATGTACCAAGCCGGTTTCTTCCCGGTCATGATGTTCGGTTTACCGGGTGCGGCATTGGCGATTTACCAATGTGCAAAACCAAGCCAAAAAGTGAAAGTCGCTTCCATCATGTTGGCGGGCGCCTTTGCTTCCTTCTTCACCGGTATCACCGAACCGCTTGAATTCTCCTTCATGTTCGTGGCACCGATTCTTTATGTATTACACGCGCTATTAACCGGTATTTCCGTGTTTATCGCAGCAAGTATGCACTGGATTGCAGGCTTCGGCTTCAGCGCCGGTTTAGTGGATATGGTGTTGTCCTCACGCAACCCATTAGCCGTTGACTGGTACATGTTATTGGTACAAGGCTTAGTCTTCTTCACCATTTACTACGTTGTTTTCCGCTTTGCTATCCAAGCCTTCAACTTAAAAACTATCGGTCGTACCGAAGAATCTGAAGAGCCAAAAGAAGAAGCAAGCGAACACAATCACTCTCGTGAAGAAAGAGCGGTTAAATTTATCGACGCTTTAGGCGGTGCAGATAACTTTAAAACGATTGACGCTTGTATTACGCGTTTACGTTTAACTTTAGTGGATCGCAATAAGATCAACGAAGAACAATTAAAATCGCTCGGCTCTAAAGGCAACGTCAAACTGGGTAATGATGGTTTACAAGTCATTTTGGGAACAGAAGCGGAATTGGTTGCAGAAGCCATTAAGGCGAAAGTGAAATAGTGCAAATCATATTAAACAACGAACGTGTTTAAATTGATGTTGTAACACAATTTATCAGACGAGCGCTCTCTAAAAAAAATGGCACCCTTAACGGAAGGGTGCCAATCATATAAAGTTCCTAATAAATGCTTAGTCTTTTTGCGTATTATAAGCTTCTAATGCGCGTAAAGAATAGGTGTAAGCTGCACCTGCATTTAATGCGATAGACATCGCTAATGCGGCAGCCACTTCTTCTTCAGTTGCACCGGCTTTTACCGCTTCGGCAGCGTGTACACCGATACAGCTTTCGCAACGGGTGGTCACAGCTACGGCAAGGGCGATTAATTCACGGGTTTTCACATCTAAAACATTGCCTTCTGCTGCGGCTGCGCCTAGTGCACCGTAGGCTTGTAACATTTTCGGATGTTTTTTACCTAATTCGCCGAATGATTTTTTTACGTGGGCAACATCATTTTTCCAATCTGCAAACATGATTTTTCTCCTTAAGTTGGGTTGGAATCCATTTAAATTTCGCAACAAATTATAGGCAAATTCGTCTATCATACTTGTTCATTCGTCTTAACTTTTATGCGTAAAATCTCATTATGGACTGTTTAGATAAACTTATTCAGCTGGCACAGGTGAGCGGTGAAGTGAATATTCGCTGCCTGTTTCAAGGGCAGTGGCAAATTCAACCGAATATCGCCGAAAATCAATATGTGGGTGCATTTCACTTGATTGAGCAGGGCGAATGTTGGCTCACGCTAGATAAAAAACAAATTCATTTGCAAGCGGGCGATATCTTTTTTCTCCCGCAAAATCGACCGCACTTAATTGCCGGACAGGCACAGAATTTGTCGGAAAATAATGTGCCCCATGCCCAAGATAACCGCTCTACGTTGTTTAAAGTGTATAGCATTGGGCAGAATTCGGCAGATTTGAAAATGTTCTGCGGTTTGTTTTATTACAGCAAACCCTCCCTGCTTATTGATTCGTTGCCGGAATATTTGCATTTATCGCTTAATGACACCCCGGTGCAGCCGCTGATTCGCTTAATGCAACAGGAGGCGGATAATCATCAAAGCGGTGCAAAATCGCTGATGGATGCCTTAGTTACTGTGTTATTTATTTATATTTTACGCCACGGACTACAAGCCAATCTGCTTCATTGCGGATTATTTGCCGGGTTACAAGACAAGCGCTTAGGCAAGGTATTAGAGCAGTTATTTAATGCGCCGCAACAGGCGTGGAATATGGATGCTTTGGCAGCGTTGGCTGCGATGTCACGGGCGAATTTCATACGGGTATTTCAGCAAAAAATCGGTATGGCACCAGGCAAATTCTTAACGCAACTGCGTTTGCAAGAAGCAGCGTTATTGTTAAATAAAACACAAAAAAATATTTTGTCGGTGGCATTAGAGGTGGGCTATCAATCGGAAGCGCATTTTAGCAAAGCCTTTAAAGCACTGTATGGCATGACCCCAAGTCAATATCGAAAGGCCGAACAGGTTTAGGTGATATTGGCATTTTACGCTATAATGTATTCTATTGAGGCAACAGCGTGGTTGCCTTTTATTTTTAAGGAAAGAGGACATGTTAAATAAAATTTTTAGTTGGTTTGAGCATCGCTTGAATCCCTATCCCGACCAAGCGCCGAAAACACCGGATAAAGGGTTGTTCCGCTTTATTTGGTCGAGCATCGAAGGAATGAAAGGTTGGATTTTGCTGTTAGCGGTGCTGACGATCGGAAACGGCGTGATGGAAGCCATGTTGTTCCAATTTATGGGCTTATTGGTGGATTGGTTGGGGGCTTATACCCCAGCAACCTTATGGCAGGAAAAAGGCCATTTACTCATGGGGATGGGCGGCTTGTTGGTCTTTAGCATTATGTGGTTATTTTTAGCCTCTGCAGTGCGTTTACAAACCTTACAAGGCGTGTTCCCGATGCGTTTGCGCTGGAATTTCCATCGCCTGATGTTGGGACAAAGTTTAAGTTTTTACCAAGACGAATTTGCCGGACGGGTGTCTGCCAAAGTTATGCAGACAGCTTTAGCGGTGCGCGATACGGTGCTGACCATCGCCGATATGTTGGTTTATGTGGTGGTGTATTTTGTGACCTCAGGCTTGGTGTTGGCCTCATTAGATAGTTGGTTCCTTGTGCCTTTCTTCGTTTGGATTGTGCTGTTTATCACCATTTTGCGTTTGTTAATTCCCCGTCTTGCCAAAACTGCTGAACGTCAGGCAGATGCCCGTTCATTAATGACAGGACGAATCACCGATGCCTATTCCAATATTGCTACGGTGAAACTCTTTTCCCATGGTGATCGAGAAGCAAGTTATGCTAAACGTTCTATGGAAGAATTTATGGTCACGGTGCACGCCCAAATGCGTTTGGCGACATCGTTAGATAGCTTAACTTACATCAATAATGTCGTGCTGATTCTAAGTACCGCGATCATTGGTGTACTACTATGGCAACAAGGGCTGGTCGGTGTCGGCGCCATTGCCACGTCCACCGCAATGGCGTTGCGTGTTCATGGCTTGTCCCGTTGGATTATGTGGGAATCGGCACGCTTGTTTGAAAATATCGGTACGGTAAATGACGGTATGAATACGCTGACTAAGCCGCAGACTATTTTGGATAAGCCGAATTGCCTGCCATTAAAAGTGACGCAGGGTGAGATTAAATTCAATGACCTGAGCTTTGCCTATGATCCGGCAAAACCTTTATTGAGCCATTTTAATTTAACCATTAAACCGGGTGAAAAAGTGGGCTTAATCGGGCGTTCCGGCGCGGGTAAATCTACCATTGTGAATTTATTATTACGTTTCTATGAGGCCCAGCATGGCTCCATTACCATTGATGGACAAAACGTGTTAGATGTCAGCCAAGAAAGCCTGCGTAGTCAAATTGGCTTAGTGACGCAAGATACGTCGTTATTGCACCGTTCCGTGCGTGATAACATCGTGTACGGCAGACCAAGTGCCACCGAGCAGGAAATGTTTGATGCGGCGGCGCGTGCAGAAGCGGCGGATTTTATTCCGTTTTTAAGCGATGCGCAGGGACGCAAAGGTTATGATGCGCACGTTGGTGAGCGTGGCGTGAAACTCTCCGGTGGGCAACGTCAACGTATCGCCATTGCCCGCGTGATGCTAAAAGATGCGCCGATTTTGTTATTGGACGAAGCCACCAGTGCGCTGGATTCCGAAGTGGAAGCGGCAATCCAAGAAAGTTTGGATAAAATGATGGAAAATAAAACGGTCATCGCCATCGCGCACCGTTTATCTACGATTGCCGCGATGGATCGTCTGATTGTGTTGGATCACGGACAAATCGTAGAGCAAGGTACCCATGCCGAATTACTCGCACAAAACGGTCTTTATGCCAAATTATGGCAGCACCAAAGCGGCGGCTTCCTGAGTGGGCATACGGATTAAAAACATTTAAAAAAATGACCGCACTTTAAAAACAAAATACCGAGCATGATGGCTCGGTATTTTATTGCACAAATGATTATTAACATTAACCTCAATGTATAATTCGTGATTTCGTTTGTAGCGTGCATCTTGATGCACGACCAAATTACGCAAGGAACGTTATTTAACGCTTTCGGGCATTCATGATTTCGTGCAACAAGTTGCACGCTACGGTTCTATACCAAATTATGACAGCACCAAAGTGGTGGCTTCTTGAGTGGGCATACAGATTAAAAACATTTAAAAAAGCGACCGCACTTTAAAAACAAAATACCGAGTATGATGGCTCGGTATTTTATTGCACAAATGATTAACATTAAACTCGATGTATAATTCATGATTTCGTTCGTAGCGTGCATCTTGATGCACGACCAAATTACGTACGGAACGTTATTTAACGCTTTCTGGCATTCATGATTTCATGCAACAAGTTGCACGCTACGGTTCTATGCCAAATTATGGCAGCACCAAAGTGGTGGTTTTTTGAGTGAACATACGGATTAAAAACATTTAAAAAAGCGACCGCACTTTAAAAACAAAATACCGAGTATGATGGCTCGGTATTTTGTTTTGTATTAATCAATGCCTAATACTTTACGGCCGTTGATACTGGCAATATTCACCATGGCGTCTAAATCCGGGAAACGACAACCGGCAGCCAATAAGCTCAACTCCTGCCACATATCCCCTTCGCACAACGGCACCATGTAGTCACAAATATTATCCGTACCAATCGCCACCGTAATGCCTTCCGGAATCATTTCATCGGCCGGTGTTAACGCATTGTGGAACGGCATGAGTTCTTCTTTACGATTACTGTCAATCCATGCCATCGGGCAAGCAATCATCATCATTTGTGCTTGGCGCATTTTTTCATAGAGGCGATAACGATAGTCTTTGGAATGCGATCCAATGGAGATGCCGTGAATAGCAACCACGCGTCCTTGCATACCGTGTTCAATGGTTTTGTCACACAGTTGCTCCGTTTCAATTTCTGTCGGTGAATTAAATTGATCCACGTGAACATGACACATAATGCCGCGTGATTTGGCGGTATCCAATAAAATATCCATGGCTTCCAAACCACGTCCATAATCCAACTCATCACGGTATGGTAAGCCGCCAATCATATCCACCATCTCGGAACCGATGTCAAACCATTTACGTGCCGTTGGCTCAATCACGCCTTTTAAGGTTTGGTTAGCAAATTTCAATACGATGTCATGCTTATAGACTTCACGAGCCTTGTGGGCGGCGATAATCGCTCGGTCTTCACACACCGGGTCAATGTCCACAAACGTACCGAAAGCCGTCACTCCTTGGGAAATCATCAATTCAATTGATTGACAAAAACGGGCATAGTAGTCATCCACCGAAGAGGTACGCTTCACCTCATCCACCAAATCCCATTTTTGTTGTAAATTACAGCTTTGATAAATACCGATTTTTTCCGGTGTCATGGTAAAGGCACGATCCGCATGCGCATGCGCATTCACCCAGCCGCCTTTTTTAATAATCTCATCTCGAATATAAGTTTTAAAACTACGAACGTGACTTTTCGTCATAGTGACTCCATAAGTAAATTTAAAGGATAGGCAGGGAGCAAATAGAAAAAAATCCTCATAAAAGAGGATTTCGTATTAATTGAAAATAGGCAGGCGTTCAATGACAATGCATTGAAATAACAGATAATGTTATAAAAAATTCGCAGATTTTTAATTAATAACATCGTATTTGTCCTAATGAAATTGCGCGCTAGTATAAAACCCGGCGGCACAAAAATATAATTGATTCTGGCTATTAGTTAGGCACATTTTTAATCATTTCTCTAAAAATGATCGATCTTGATTAAACACTTCCAAGAACAAGCCTAATGGCGGTCTCTCCGATGAAATCTTCTGATAAGTGCGGTCATATTTTTGATAGTTTCCGCGCGTATCAATATGATATTGCGTGCCGTCCGGCTGAATAATCACATTCCAACGATAATTGGAGACTAAGACCCAATCCGTTGCCTGTTTCAAATCGAATAAATCACGCCCTTGCGCATAATCCCTGATCGGATTTTTCACGTTGAAAACGTGTTTCATCAATGCCGGCAATAAATCCACATGGGCAGTTAATTTGGTGATTTTTGTTGCCGGCAAACTCTGCCAGTGCACAATCATTGGCACCTGCACTTCATCACGAGAGAAATCATTGATTTCTTCTTTTTCTGTCAATGTGTTGAAACGATACCCATGCTCTGCAGTAATCACCACAATCGTGTTCGGCAAATCTAATTCCGGCAAGAGTTGCCCGAAGAGTTCGTCTAGTTTAGCAAGCTGTTGCTGATACTTATCTTGCGTCAAATTGGGTTCAATATTTAAACTCAAATAACCCCAAAATGGTTTTTCCTGTTTTTTAGCGGAATCCAACCAACGTTTAAAGGACTGCACCGCAGCTTGGTTGCTATTATCACCGCTTAATTTCGCTTTCGGATAAATCGCACGACGGAAAACCGCATTATCAAATTTATTCGCAGAAAATAAGCCTTGTACGTATTGTTGTTGTGCAAAACGTTCAACCAAAACGGAAGGGGTTTTATTGCTGAGCAGGCTGTCTGTATAGCTCGCGTTCAATCCGTAAAATAACCCGGTTAAGCCGGCATTGTTATTATTGCCGCTACTGTAATGGTTGGTAAATTGCGTTGAATGTTGTGCAAACGCCTCCAAATTCGGCATAGTTTCCATATCAACGGCATCATAACGTAAGCCGGAAACCGTAATCAGCAGCACATTGGTCTTTTCTTGCGGTGCCTCAAAAAGCAATGGGTTTCTCGGGTAGTTAATCGCTAATGCATCTAAACGCCCTTCTTGTTCTAAGCGTTGGGAATATTCTTGCTTATTGATAAAGCCATGTTTTTCCAAGAAAGAGCGCGCCGTCATCGGATAAGACAGCGGGAAATTGGAACGCTGCATCGTAATCGGACGATATAAATAAGCGTCCGCCCACGCATAAATCAGATGGGTGGCAATGAAAGTGCAAACAAAAAAGACACCAACACCTCTTAACCATTTTTGTCGCTCCAAACTACGCAACTTTTGCCAAGACCAGCGGGAAAACAACATTTGCACTAATAAAATCAACGGCATCGGCGTAAAGAACAGTTGCCAGTTGCGTGACAATTCACCGTTTTCCGGGTTCACCAACAAATTCCAAACAAGGGAAGACAAATGCAGGTTAAACCGCACAAAAACTTCTGTATCAACTAATAATAACGTGTTACCAATCGTAGCAAGAATGACTGTGAGTCCGCGAAAAGTGCGGTGGTTTTTCACGATAAAACTGAGGGGGAAGATCACCAACAAATAAAAGGCGAATACAATGAAACTAAAATGCCCTAATAAGCTGATGAAAAAGTAAATTTTGCCAAAGAGCGTATCCGGCCAGTCAATAATAAACGCATAGCGGGCACCGATAAAAATCGCCCAAAGAATATTAAAAAAAGCAAACCAGTGCCCCCACGAAATCTTTTGTGAGGTTTCTTCACGATATTGTCTGCTGTTGAATTTCCACATTGCCAATTATTTCGCTGTGTTAATGGAATTGAGTAGTGCCTCAGAAAAGGCTTGTGCCAGCACCTTTTGCTGTTGTTTCCCCAAGCTGCCGGTGAGCAAATTGGTGGTCATATTGCCTAAAACAATTAAGGATAAATCCAATGGCGCTTGGTGTTTTTCAAGCACTGCGATCATGTCGTTTAAAATTGCATCTATTTGTTTATCTTGATATTTTGATTGAATTGCCATGTTTGATTAGCCAATTAATGTAAAGCGTTACGTATATTAACCGATAATTGGGCTAATCCTAACATATTTTGTTAGTTCTGTTAAAAAGTGCGGTTATAATAGCAGGCGTTTTTTAAGGTGATTTTATGAGCATTACAGTTAAACAAATTATTCTTCATCAAATTATCAAGGCGGAACCGGAAGGCGACAATCTGCCACCATTAAGCTGTGTTCTGCGTGAACAATTATTAACCATCACCCCTGAAGTAGAGCAAATGATGTTGCAATTACATCAGGGTTATCAAAATAAAGCCAAAGCATACGGCGTGTTTCAAGAATCTTCGATGTTTGCCCAATGCCTTAACCGATTGTTGGAAAATGAACTGGATTTTCTGCCATTCAGCCATGAAGCAACTCATTTATTGCTTGCCGAATTGGGGAAATATCACTTTGCCGACAGCGGTACGTTAGTGTTATGCCAATATAATTTCTTGGCGACCGATTACTTATTTATTGCGCTGTTGGACAGTCGTGTCAGTATGTTAGTCAACGATCAACTGGAAATTCAACGCACGGAATATTTGGATATTACCCAATTTGACATTGCTGCTCGCATTAATTTGACGGATTTACAACTCAATGCCAATTCCAATCGTTATCTCACCTTTATTAAAGGGCGCGTAGGACGCAAGATCGCCGATTTTTTTATGGATTTCTTAGGCGCAGAAGAAGGGCTCAATCCACAAGTACAAAACCAATGCTTATTACAAGCGGTGAGTGATTACTGCGTACAAGGCGAACTCAATTCAGAACAAACCCAAGCCGTGAAAAAGCAGGTGTTTGAATACTGTAAAGATCAAATAAATAGCGGTGAGGAAATTACGTTGACGGAACTTTCCGATACGTTACCAACACTCAATCAGCAACCTTTTGTTGCATTCGCACAAGAACAAAACTATGGATTGGAAGACAGTATTCCACCAATTCGCACCGCACTTAAATCGTTAACCAAATTTTCCGGTTCTGGCAAAGGCATCACCATCAGTTTTGATGCGGAATTGCTAAATCAACGCATTCTTTGGGATGAAACTACCGATACGTTGACGATTAAAGGATTGCCGCCAAACTTGCGGGATCAATTACAACGCCGGCTAAAAGAAGAGAATTAATTTGGCAATTAATTAAACTTTCGGTATCATCATTTTTCATTATTTACAGAGGATAAAAGGCAAAAATGCAATTCAAATTTATTGTCACCACATTAATTTTTGCATTGAGCGTGACCGCTTGTTCCAGAATCAACAAAGTGGTCTATCGTATTGATGTGCCACAAGGCAATTACTTACAAGCCTCCAGCGTAGCACAACTCAAAACCGGTATGACAACTCAACAAGTTCAATATTTACTAGGCACGCCGGTGTTGGTTGATCCATACAGTAGCAATACTTGGTACTATGTTTTCTTACAACAAAAAGCCTACGAAACGCCGGAGCAACATACGTTAGTGGTTAATTTCGATCAAAAAGGCACCGTGAGCCACTTTGATTTAGATAAACCATTACCGAATGAAGAGCAAGCAGCCCCAAATAACACGATTATTAATGCGCCTGAAGCGCCGAAAAAACGTTGGTGGCAATTCGGCAAAAAATAATTCGCAATAAACCATGAATCAGGGGATTGTTATGGCAAAAATTTTACTTGTTGATGACGATGCAGAATTAACGGATCTTTTATCGCAATTATTAGAATTGGAAGGGTTTGAAGTTAATGTCGTACGCAACGGTAGAGAGGCGCTAACAGCACTTGATAGAACCTACGACTTAGTATTACTCGATGTCATGATGCCTGTTCTAAACGGCATCGAAACCCTACAACAAATCAGAAAAAACTTTTCGACGCCGGTGATTATGCTAACCGCGCGTGGCGATGAAATTGATCGCATAGTAGGACTAGAACTTGGTGCGGATGATTATCTTCCTAAGCCTTTTAATGATCGAGAGTTGATCGCACGAATTAAAGCGATCTTAAGACGCGTCGATCAAGCCAATAAAATGGCGACACAGACTGATGTTGAGAAAATTGAATTTGCCGGTATTACGTTATATCCGGGAAGACAACAAGTGCTCGCCGGTGATCAGGATTTAGAGCTCACCGGAACCGAGTTTGCCTTGCTGCTCCACTTGATTAAAAATCCCGGTATTATTGTGCCTAAAGAAGTCTTAAGCGTTGAAGTGCTTGGAAAAAAACTGGCTTCATTTGACCGCTCAATTGACATGCATATGTCTAATTTACGCAAAAAATTACCTCCCCGTTCAGATGGCTTACAATGGATGAAGACCTTAAGGGGGCGTGGGTATTTATTAATCACTGAAAAACAATAAATCCTCTAGGGCTATATTGATATAGCCTTTTTTCATTTTAAAATTATGCAAAAGCAAAAGTTTACATTTAATTCTCTGACTATCCGGATCTTTCTCTTTTTCTGGCTGACTTTATTTATCTTGTTACTTTTCATTTTTCTTCTTCCCTATTTTGATGCACATGTTTATTCCAATTTAAAAGAAAATGAAATTCATCGATATGAGAATAAAATTGAATCCGCCATTCAGCATGATCAATTTTCAAAATTACTCAATGGCGATATTATCTTTCCGGCTGAATTTTTTAGTGATCACCCGATATTAGTCTCTCATAGCGGTCAACTTCTAGGAATGTTACCGGAGGAAGAAAAAGCCATTAGACAATTCATGTTCAGTAACCCTGTTCAAGTAAAACCGTTAAAGCGGATTTATGGCAATTCCCAAATCGTAGGCCCTTTTCCGATTAAACTAAGCGAACAAGACGCAATGTATCAATGCTTTTTTATTAATCGAATCAGTGCACAAAAAGAAATCCTCACTTATGTTTTCGAACGTCCTATTTTTCTGATTATTTTAGTCATTCTGATTTCCTCGCCTCTATTGTGGTGGCTTTCACAAAGTATTGGCGGACCGATACGCAATTTACAACAAGCCGCAAATGCTGTTGCAATGGGATATTTAACCATCGATAAAAACTTAGAGAAGAAAGGGCTACTGGAATTACGTCAAGTTGGGCAAAGTTTTAATCGAATGACACAATCATTGGAAGACGTTTTAAATAACCAGCGCACATTACTTTCCTCGATCTCACATGAATTACGAACGCCATTAACGCGCTTACAGCTTGCAACTGCTTTATTGAGAAGACGATTAGGCGAAAATGAAAATATCCAGCGTATTGATACGGAAGCCCAACGCTTAGATAAAATGATCAATGACTTATTACAATTATCAAGACAACAACTCAATAGCCATTTAGGCAGAGAAATTTTTGAAATCGCTGCTTTATGGGAAGGCATACTAGAAGATGCAGAGTTTGAAGCCGAACAGAAAAAAATTCTATTTCTTAGCAATCTCTATATTTTCCATCCGGAGAATTATCGCATCAACGGCAATCTCGAACTCCTTCAAAGTGCGGTCGAAAATGTGATTAGAAATGCCTTAAAGTACACTTCTTCTAAGATTGTGATTCATTTCTATATTGAAAACCACGAATTAGTGATTCTCACAGAAGATGATGGCGCCGGATTACCCGCAGAAGAATACGAGAAAATTTTCAAACCCTTTTATCGAGTAGATGAAGCAAGAACACGAACCACCGGCGGAACCGGTTTAGGGTTATCCATTGTTGCACATACCATTAAAAGTCATCATGGACGTGTTCGGGCAAATCGAAGTCGGTTAGGTGGACTGACCGTCACCTTAAGTATTCCTCTTTGGCTCGGCGAAGTAAATTCTGCTACGACAAATAACAAAACCCAATCTGACGCTTAATTGACAACGGGCATCGGATTGGGTTAAGTATCTTCAGGATAAATCAATTTAGACGAAACAATACGGCTTATTGAAATGATGAAGTCAATGCTTTTAAGTAAGATTTAAACTCATTACCCAGTTTATTGTGATGTAAGCCATATTCTACGAATGCTTTCATATACCCAATTTTATCGCCACAATCATAGGAAATACCGGTCATATGGAACGCTTCCACCGTTTCTTTTTCAATTAACATATCAATCGCATCAGTTAACTGAATTTCATCACCAACACCAATCGGTGTTCTTTCCAATAAATCCCAAATGGCAGCGGAGAACACATAACGCCCCACGACCGCTAAGTTAGATGGCGCATCATCAACACTCGGTTTTTCCACAATGCTATTAATTTTCGCACTTTCACCCGGCGGAATTTCAACGCCACCGCAGTCGGCAATACCGTAGCTACTTACGGCTTCCGGTGCAACAGGGCTGACCATAATTTGGCTAGCTTTCGTTTGATTGAAGCGTTTTAACATAACTGCTAAATTTTCTTTTTTCTGATTCGCTGAAAATTCCGCCAATAACACATCCGGTAAGATCACCGCAAAAGACTCATCACCGACTAACGGACGACCACATAATACCGCATGCCCCAAGCCTTTTGCATTCCCTTGGCGAACATGCATAATGGTGACATCTTTTGGTACAATAGAACGAACTTCTTCTAAGAGCTGGCGTTTTACCCGTTTTTCTAACATGGTTTCCAACTCGAAAGAGGTATCAAAATGGTTTTCTATAGCATTTTTAGAAGAGTGGGTAACCAATACAATTTCTTTAATACCTGCAGCAACACATTCATTAACAACATACTGAATAAGTGGTTTATCCACCAGCGTTAACATTTCCTTTGGAATTGCCTTTGTTGCAGGCAACATACGTGTGCCTAAGCCGGCCACAGGAATAATTGCTTTCATATTTATTTTCCTTAATATAAAAAGACCGCACCTTTCCACTTCAAAAAAGTGCGGTAAGTTTTTTATGAATTTCTACTGGTGAAATAAAGCGTATCTTTCGTTTGCAAGTTGAGGTTAATTTACCTTATGAAAGTAATACTTCTAAACTACGATTAACGCATGACGCTTCACGCATTTAAGTCCGATATACTCAGTCGGATTGTTGTTTTATAGTCAGTTTAATACCGCCATTGTTTTTTCAAAATGATGTAGCAAAATAGACTTCCTCTGTCCCCGTTTCACCAAAATCAATTACATTAACACCGGAATTCAATAATCCATTTGTCACCGTATTTTTTAGTTCTTCGCTCGTTAAACGAACATCACCGGCAACGACAATAATTTTGAGCCTAAAAAACCACCCACATACACGACCTATACGATAAACAATATCCTATGAAGTTCACTTGAACAAACATAGACGCCGCAAGCTCTTGGCAAGTCAATTGACTTATCACCGACTGACTTCAACTACCCATAAAATAAAAATTACGATACTTTGTTTTCATCCTTAGTTTGATGAATACGCTGGTAAATTTCTTCTCTATGAACAGAAACATCCTTCGGGGCTTGCACGCCAATTTTTACTTGGTTGCCTCGTATATTAAGAATCGTGATAGAAACATCATCGCCGATGAGCAAGCTCTCGCCAACTTTACGGGTTAAGATCAGCATATAAACTCCTCACCTTTTATAGTTTATTTCCAACTTCCCTATTTTGCTTCCAACATCCCTATCAAACATTAAACAATACTTTGTACTTTGGCACTCATGAAATCATAAGTGCCGACAATTAATTAACAGGAAACAAAGATTATAAATTTGCTTTTAACCAATCAGAGCAAACAGATAATGCTTTGTTGATATTTTGCGGTTCAGTACCACCGGCCATCGCCATATCAGGTCGACCACCGCCTTTACCACCGACTTGTTGAGCCATTAAATTCACGAGCTCACCGGCTTTCACTTTGGCTGTTAGATCCTGCGTTACGCCAACAATTAAGTTAACTTTTTCATCCAACGCGGAAGCAAACACCACGACGGCAGAGCCTAATTGATTTTTCAGACTATCAACCATTGCGCGTAAAGACTTCGCTTCGATACCATCAAGCTGTTGCACAATCACAGAAACACCATTAATTTCGACCGCACTTTGCGCCAACTCATTACCGGCTTGAAGTGCAGCTTTCTCTTTTAACGTGTGTAACTCTTTCTCAACTTTCTTACATTTATCTTGCAACAGAGAAATCTTATCCACAATAGAATTCACATCGGATTTCAGTAATTCGGCGCTTTGATTCAATAAAGTTTGTTGATGTTGCAACCATTCAATCGCAGTCTCGCCGGTAATCGCTTCAATTCGACGAATACCTGCTGCTACAGCGGTTTCTGTTACGATTTTAAATAATCCGATATCTCCCGTGCGTTTTGCATGAATACCACCACACAACTCAATAGAGAAATCACCCATCGTTAAGACACGAACTTGTTCGGAATACTTCTCGCCGAATAACGCCATCGCACCTTTTGCTTTTGCGGCTTCCAACTCCATAATGTCGGTTTGGATTGGATTATTTGCTCTCACTTGCTGGTTCACAATACGTTCAACCTCAGCTAATTGTGCTTTGCTGATGGCTTCATGTTGAGCAAAGTCAAAACGTAACAACGTATCGGAAACAAGTGAACCTTTTTGCGCGACATGTTCACCTAATACTTGACGTAATGCAGCATGCAACAAGTGTGTTGCGGAGTGATTTAACGAAATACGTTGACGGCGAACATCGTCAACAACTGCATTTACAGACTGCCCAACAGATAAACTCCCTTGTGTGAGTTCACCAATGTGGCCAAACACTTGACCATATTTTTGCGTGTCTTTTACGTCAAAACAAAAACCATTGCCTTCTAAACGACCGATATCACCAATTTGGCCGCCGGATTCTGCATAGAACGGCGTATTATCTAAAATAACTACTGCGCTTTGACCTGCTGAAATCGATTCCACCGGATTTCCCTCATGGAAAAGTGCGGTCACTTTTGCCAGTGTTTCTGACTCGGTATATCCTTCAAAACGGGTTGTCCCATCAACACGGATAACGCTGTTATAGTCCATGCCAAATTGGCTTGCCGATTGTGCGCGAACTCGTTGCAATTCCATTTCACGCTCAAAGCCCTCTTCATCAATCGCAATGCCACGCTCACGGCAAACATCTGCGGTTAAATCCAGTGGGAAACCATAGGTATCATATAACTTGAACGCCACTTCACCGGACAGGATATTCTCTTTTACATTGGCCAACGCGTCATCCAACAAAGTCAAACCACGTTCTAATGTGCGAGCAAATTGTTCTTCTTCTAAGCGCAAGAATTTTTCCACTGTCGCTTGATGTTTTTTCACTTCTTTACCGGCTTCTGCCATCACATCAATCAGTGTTGGGACGAGTTTATAGAAGAATGCTTCTGTTGCACCGAGTAAATGCCCATGACGTACGGCGCGACGAATAATACGGCGAAGCACATAACCACGACCTTCGTTAGAAGGCACGACACCATCAGCAATTAAATAAGCGCAAGAACGGATGTGGTCAGCAATAACACGTAATGATTTATTGGTTAAATCTTTCACACCGGTTAACTCTGCCACTTTGGCAATTAAGGTTTTAAAAATATCAATATCATAGTTGGAGTTGACGTGTTGCAATACCGCACTAATTCGCTCCAAGCCCATACCGGTATCCACGGATGGTTTTGGCAATTTCTCCATTGTGCCGTCAGCATGGCGGTTAAATTGCATGAACACGATGTTCCAAATTTCAATATAACGGTCACCATCCTCTTCAGGAGAGCCAGGAGGTCCACCCCAAATATGATCGCCATGATCGTAGAAAATCTCCGTACAAGGACCACAAGGACCGGTATCACCCATTTGCCAGAAGTTATCCGAAGCATAAGGCGCACCTTTGTTATCACCGATACGAATAATACGTTCTGCCGGAATACCGATTTCCCGATGCCAAATGTTATAGGCTTCATCATCGGTTTCGTACACGGTTACCCATAATTTTTCTTTTGGTAACCCCAGCCACTGTGGAGAAGTCAAAAACTCCCAACCGTAATGAATCGCATCATGCTTAAAATAATCACCGAAACTGAAGTTCCCTAACATTTCAAAGAAAGTATGGTGTCTTGCGGTATAGCCCACATTTTCTAAATCGTTATGTTTTCCCCCGGCACGTACACAACGTTGTGCAGTGGTTGCTCGGGTATAAGGGCGTTTTTCTAATCCTAAAAAAACATTTTTAAATTGGTTCATCCCGGCGTTGGTAAATAATAATGTCGGATCATTATCCGGAACGAGAGAACTGCTTTCTACAACCTGATGCCCTTTACTATGAAAGAAATCCAGATATGCTTGTCGAATTTGTGCTGTTGTTTTCATGTATAAGCCTTAAACTTTAACGTCTTTACTTAATTATTTACAAATTACTGCGTAACTTCCTATTCTTGCATATTTTTTATATTTATAGAAAAACTTTTTACGAAACCATTTCTCTTTTCTTAAAAATGAAGAAAACAAAACCGCACTTACGCTCTAACTTCGTGAAGTGCGGTTCTTTTTTTCTGCCTTTAATAACAGGTGAGCTTTAACAATTATTCTTCACGAAGAGGAACAACAAGCATATCAATCTTAATGGAATTCATCACTTGGCGAGTTGAAGACATCAACTTACTCCAAAAATCTTGGTGATGTCCGGTCACAAGCAAATCCACATCATATTGTTCAATCGCATCTGATAGAACTTGCCCTAAATCACCACTTCCACTTAATTTCTCACTCACCGGATACCCTGCTTGTTCAGCTAATTGCAACAATGTTTGTTGAGTTTCGCTGGAAATTCGATCCTGCATGGAGACCATATTGACATCGATCAAACCTGTATAAAGATCCGAAAAGTTTACATCTACGTGGATGATGGATAATTTCGCATCATGCCGCCGTGCAACACCCACTGCTTTTTTCAAAAGAACCGGACTTTCTTCTGAAAGATCTACTGCAACTAATACATGTTTGTACATAATCGACTCCTTATCTGATCAGGGTTATTTTTTGTCATTCACATAATAGCACCGCCATATAGGAAAAAATATGCGTCAGATCACATTTTGAGAAAAACATTGATTTTTAATTAACTAAAAACAACCTTACTGCTTTGAATCTCCTCTAAAATAAGGTCAGTTATCTACCTACAATGAACAAAACTAATACGATTTGCTTAATCTCTATTCGAATACGCCAAAAATAGTTTTTTTCATAAAAAAAGAGTTGACGAGCAAAAGCAATATCCGCATAATACGCCGCGCAAAGTCAATGAGATAATGCAAATGAATGGCTATGTAGCTCAGTTGGTTAGAGCACAACACTCATAATGTTGGGGTCACAGGTTCGAATCCCGTCATAGCCACCATTATTGCGGGACTGGCGAAATTGGTAGACGCACCGGATTTAGGTTCCGGCGCCGCGAGGTGTGTGGGTTCAAGTCCCTCGTCCCGCACCATTTATTTCATTGATATCAACATAGTTGTTGGGGTATCGCCAAGCGGTAAGGCACCGGGTTTTGATCTCGGCATCCCTAGGTTCGAATCCTAGTACCCCAGCCATTTTCTTCATTATCTTCTGATTCATACTCTTGCTTCCGACTGTACGTTGTCGCTTGTGCATATCTGATAAATCCCTTGCCCTCTCACTACAAAATAGATAGACTGAACCCTATTATTAGTCGGGGTGCTTTGTGCTGAGATCATACCCGTGAACCTGATACAGTTAATACTGACGTAGGGAACTAACGAGAAAATCATACTTCCTTTCTTTTTCTCCACATCTTCTTCATTCGTCATTATTGCTGATTATCTTTTTTTATTAAAAAAGGAACAATGATGCAATATGCGTTTTGTCGTTCTGTGCCGGTAAATGGCGGAGGACTTCATGAGTAAAGTCGCGCAGGCGTTGACCATTGCTGGGTCAGATAGCGGCGGTGGCGCCGGAATTCAGGCAGATTTAAAAACCTTTCAAATGCGAGGTGTGTTTGGTACTTCGGTGATTACGGCCGTCACGGCGCAAAATACCTTAGGCGTCTTTGACATTCACGCCATTCCTCTTCAAACCATTCAAAGCCAGCTGAAAGCGATTGCTGATGATTTCACGATTAGCGCCTTTAAAATCGGTATGTTAGGCACAGCAGAGATTATCGAATGTGTCGCTGAGGCATTAAAGCAGTATCACTTCGGCATGTTGGTGTTAGATCCTGTCATGATCGCCAAAGGCGGTGCGCCATTGTTGCAACAAAGTGCGGTCGATTCTTTGAATACATTTTTATTGCCGTTGGCAGATGTGATTACGCCGAACTTGCCGGAAGCCAAGGCACTGACAGGTGTGGAAGTCATTGACGATCAAACGGCGCAACACGCGGCGCAAATTTTGCAGGCGCGTGGTGTGAAAACCGTGGTGATTAAAGGCGGACACAGCGCGCATTCACAAAGTGCGGTATGCCGTGATTGGGTTTTTACTCCTGACGCGCAATTGACTTTAGAAAGTCCACGTTATGCAACAGCGCAAACCCATGGCACGGGTTGCACGTTCTCCGCTTGTATGACGGCGGAGCTTGCCAAAGGCGTTTCCCTGGAACAGGCGATTAAAACCGCAAAAGACTACATTACGGCAGCAATTAGCCATCCGTTAAATATCGGTCATGGACATGGGCCGACCAATCATTGGGCTTATCAAAATAAAATGTAATTTAGACTGAGGAACAGACACATGAAAAAAACAACGTTAATTTTGACCGCACTTTCTTTATATACCGGTATGGCATTGGCGAATCATTATGAAGAAACCGTGAATATTTATACTTACGATTCTTTTACGTCTGATTGGGGCGCCGGCCCGAAAGTGAAGCAGGCATTTGAACAGCAATTTCCACTTTGCAAGGTGAATTATATGCCATTTGAAAGCGGCGGCACGTTGTTTAACCGCGTGCGTCTGGAAGGGCATAAAACCAAAGCGGATATCGTGTTAGGCTTGGATAATTTTGTATTGGATGAAGCGAAAAAAAGCCAATTATTTGATTCAAATAGCATCGACTTAAGCCAGCTTTCTTTACCAAATCAATGGACGGATAACACGTTCTTGCCTTACGATTTCGGCACGTATGCCTTTATATATGATAAAAATAAAGTGAAAAATCCACCGAAAAGCCTAAAAGAATTGGTTGAGCGGGAAGATTTACGTGTGATCTATCAAGATCCTCGCACCAGCAGCGTGGGACGGGGGTTGTTAGTGTGGATGAATACGGTTTATCCGGCAGACCAAGTGGCGCAAGCCTGGCAACAACTCGCCAAACACACAGTTACTGTGGGCAAGGGCTGGTCGGACACTTACGGTGCTTTTCTAAAAGGAGAAGCGGATGTTGTATTGAGTTACACCACCTCGCCGTTATACCATCAATTATTTGAAAATAAAGAGAATTATGCGGCAACCACGTTTGCTGAAGGCAATGTGATGCAAGTGGAATTGGCTGCGCGAATCGCAGAGCATAAAAATCAATGTGCTGATCATTTCATGGATTTTTTAGTGACACCGGAAGCGCAAAAGCCGATTGTCACGGCAAATGTGATGTTCCCGGTGATCCAAGCGCCGGTTGAACCGCACTTTGATGCCCTAAAAGAAACTGTATTGAAGCAGTCTTTCTTGAATACCTCCAATGTTAGCCCGGAAATGTTGCGGAGTTGGATTAATCAATGGCAAACCACATTAACTAAATAATTCGAACGATGTTTTGGTTGTCTCGTTCATTGTTTACCCGTTTGTTTTTTTCTAGCCCGCAATTCCGCCCGCGTCATCATGTGGGCGGAGTTAGCGTTATTTTGCTGATTTCGTTGCTTTATGGTTTTGCCATGCGTGCCGTGTTGGCGCAGGGCTCTGAATTTCAGTGGCAACAATTCTTTTCCGATCGCTATTTGCATCACGTTATCGCGTTTAGCTTCGGACAAGCGTTGCTTTCTGCGTTGTTATCCCTGTTCTTCGGCATGCTACTCGCTCGCGCTTTTTATTATGTGGAATTTGTCGGCAAAGCCTTTTTGCTGAAAATCATGTCGCTAACTTTTGTGTTGCCGGTGTTGGTGGCGATTTTCGGCTTAATTGGCATTTATGGCGCCTCCGGTTGGATTGCACAACTCTTGCATTTTTTTGACCGCACTTGGACGGGCAGCATTTACGGCTTGTCGGGGATTTTAATTGCGCATCTTTTCTTTAACATTCCGCTGGCAACCAAACTGTTTTTACAAAGTTTGGAAAGCATTCCTTATGAACAGCATCAGTTGGCGGCACAACTGAGTATTCGTGGTTGGCGTTTTGTGCGATTGGTGGAATGGCATGCACTGCGTCGTCAGATGTTGCCGACTTTCAGCTTGATTTTTATGCTCTGTTTTACCAGTTTTACGGTGGTGCTCACCTTAGGCGGTGGGCCGCAATATACCACGCTAGAAACGGCGATTTATCAGGCGATTTTATTTGAATTTGATTTGCCGAAAGCGGCAGTGTTTGCCTTGTTGCAGTTTGTGTTTTGTTTGTTGCTATTTACGTTTAGCAGTCTGTTCAATAACACTTCACAAACCACGTTAAGTAGCCCGTATCGTTGGCTGAGCCCATCGAAAAGTGCGATCAAAATTTTCCATGTTTTTTTGCTCGGCATTTTTGTGTGTTTTATGTTGTCGCCGTTGTTAAATATTTTGTTTAGCGCACTGACATCCGGAAAATGGCTGACGGCGTGGCACAATCCGCAACTGTGGAAGGCCTTAACCTACTCGTTAACTATTGCGCCTGCGTCTGCTTTGCTGGCATTGCTCATGGCGGTGGCATTGTTGTTGCTCTCACGTCGTTTGCAATGGCTGTATTATGTAAAAACCGCCCAATTTATTCTCAATGCCGGCATGGTGATTTTGGCGATTCCCATTTTGGTGTTGGCGATGGGTTTATTTTTATTGTTGCGTGACGTGGATTTTACCAATACCCATTTATTTGCCATTGTCGTTGCGTGTAACGCCTTGAGCGCCATGCCTTTCGTACTGCGTATTTTAACTGAACCGTTCAATAACAATATGTTGTATTACGAACGTTTGTGTAATTCCCTTGGGATTATCGGCTGGCAACGTTTTCGTCTGATTGAATGGCATTCACTTCGTACACCGATAAACTATGCGCTTGCCTTGGCATTTGCGCTTTCCTTGGGGGATTTCACGGCGATTGCGTTGTTCGGCAACCAAGAATTTACCTCGTTGCCCCATTTGTTATACCAACAATTAGGCAGTTATCGTCACCAAGAAGCCGCTGTCACTGCCGGTATTTTGCTGTTATTATGCGGCGCTATTTTCGCCTTAATTGAAAATCAAAAGGAACAACATGATTCGCTTAGATAACGTATTTTTAGCGGATGATACCCTGCCAATGACATTTGACTTGCAAGTGGCAGCAGGGGAGCGTATTGCCATTATTGGTCCAAGCGGTGCAGGTAAAAGCACGTTGTTAAATTTAATTGCCGGTTTCGTGTTGCCGACACAAGGCAATATTTGGTTAAACGGTGAAAACCATACCCGTAGTGCGCCGTATGAGCGGCCTGTGTCCATGTTGTTTCAAGAGAACAATTTATTTCCGCATTTAACCGTGCAACAAAATTTGGCATTGGGTTTAAAAACAAGCTTAAAATTGACCGCACTTGAGCAAGATCAGATCGAACAGGTTGCTGATGCGGTAGGATTAACATCCTTTTTATCCCGTCTGCCAAACAGTTTGTCGGGAGGACAAAAACAACGGGTCGCATTGGCGCGTTGTTTATTGCGAGATAAACCGATTTTGCTGTTAGACGAACCGTTTTCTGCGCTTGATCCTGAATTGAGAATGGACATGCTCAATTTGATTGATGCACTTTGCCACAGTAAAAACCTAACATTGTTGCTTGTGACCCATCAACCGTCAGAGCTGACGGGCAAAGTGGATCGTATGCTTCGTATTGAAAATGGTCGGATAAGCGCATTAGCAATGAATTGATATGATGGGAGGAATAAAAAGTTGTAATCTCTAGATTACAATAAAGTAAAATTAAGGGATAATATGAACGTACTTTTAACCAGTGAAAAATTTGATAAATGGTTAAGTCATCTAAAAGATAAATTGGCGGTTGCGATGATCACACGTCGATTAGATCGTGCGAGATTAGGCAACTTCGGCGATTGCAAGTTTGTTGGGCAAGGTGTTTATGAAATGCGCATTGATACCGGAAAAGGTTATCGAGTTTATTATGCTCGGCAAGGCGAAATCACTTATTTTTTAATTAGTGGTGGCGATAAACGCAGCCAGCAACAGGATATTGATGAAGCAATTAAATTATGGCTTGAATACCAACAAGGAGAAGTCTCATGAAGTTTATCGAATATGATGCTGCAAAATATCTCACAGACGAAGAAACCATTGCATTTTATTTAACGGATGCATTGGAGAATGGTTCAGAAGCGGAATTTTTACTTGCTCTAAAAAATGTAGCCAAGGCAAGAGGTATGACGCAGCTGGCTAAAGATTCCGGGGTTCCCCGTGAAAGTTTATATAAAACCTTGTCCGGCGAGAGTAAACCTCGCTTTGAAACAATTACTAAAATTGTCAATGCATTAGGTGTGAATCTTGCGTTCACACCGAGAAGTACCAGTATTTAATTTATCGAGAAACCTATGTCAACCAGTACCTTACAAATTTACTCCATCACACCGCATCCAACCGCAGAATATTGGTCAGTGTGCAAAGTAGAAGCCCTATTTGAAACACCCTTTTTAGATTTGATTTATCGCGCAGCACAAATCCATCGCAAAAATTTCAATCCACGCGCGATTCAGCTTTCTACCTTAATGTCGATTAAAACCGGTGGTTGTCCGGAGGATTGTGGGTATTGTCCGCAATCAGCGCGTTATCAAACGGGCGTGCAAAATCAAGAATTGTTAAACGTGGAAGACATCGTGGCAAAAGCCAAAATCGCGAAGGCACGTGGTGCCGGTCGTTTCTGTATGGGCGCCGCATGGCGTGGACCGAAACCGAAAGACATCGCAAAAGTGACAGAAATCATCAAAGCGGTAAAAGCGCTTGGGATGGAAACTTGCGGTACTTTCGGTTTATTGCAAGATGGCATGGCGGAAGAATTAAAAGACGCGGGCTTGGATTACTACAACCACAACCTAGACACCGCACCGGAACATTACAGTGAAGTGATTGGTACACGCCGTTTTGACGATCGTATCAGTACCTTAGGTAAAGTGCGCAAAGCCGGCTTGAAAGTGTGTTGTGGTGGCATTGTGGGTATGAATGAAACCCGCAAAGAACGCGCAGGACTGATTGCCAGCCTGGCGAATTTGGATCCGCAACCGGAATCCGTGCCTATCAACCAATTAGTGAAAATCGAAGGCACACCGCTTGCCGATGCAGAAGAACTAGATTGGACAGAATTTGTGCGCACCATTGCCGTAGCACGTATTACCATGCCAAACAGTTACGTCCGCCTATCCGCCGGTCGTCAAGGCATGAGCGAAGAAATGCAAGCAATGTGTTTCATGGCGGGGGCTAACTCGATTTTCTACGGCGACAAGCTGCTTGTGACGGGTAACCCGGAAGAAGATGGCGACCGTTTATTGATGGAAAAACTTGATTTAGAACCGGAGACGGAAGAGAACAAGCGTTTACGTTAATGACTCGCCATATCATGCAATCTGCAATATATGATTAAATCAAACATAAAAACAGGTAATTTGTTTAGGTTTATTGTGTATTAAGATCACTCGCCCTGTGGTGTTAATAGAGATTAAGAAATGCATTTGACTTTGTTTTAGCTGGTATATAGGGTGGTGCACAGTAATGCGTTGTGTAGACTAATGGTAAGTCAGCGAGCAATCGCAGTATTGTGGGTTCAACTCCCACCACAGCGCGTTACAACCTTTGTTTCAATATAATTTTGTCAATCGTCTTTTCTTCGATTTCGTGCAACAAGTTGCACGCTACGAGGAGCATTATTTCATATTGTAGCGTATATCTTGAGGCACGAGTGAGTCCACCTCGGTGCGTGATTTGCGATTTCGTGCTTAATGCACGATCGAACCACGCACAAAACGTTATTTACCCCTTTCGAGCATTTACAATTTCGTGCAACAAGTTGCACGCTACGAGGAGCATTATTTCATATTGTAGCGTGCATCTTGATGCACGAGTGATTCCACCTTGGTGCGTGATTTGCGATTTCGTGCTTGATGCACGATCGAACCAGGCACGGTACGTTATTTAACCCTTTTGAGCATTTACAATTTCGTACAACAAGTTGCACTCTACGAGGAGCATTATTTCATATTGTAGCGTGCATCTTGATGCACGAATGATGCCACCTCAGTGCGTGATTTGCGATTCCGTACTTGATGCACGATCGAGCCACGCACGGTACGTCATTTAACCCTTTTGAGCATTTACAATTTCGTGCAACAAGTTGCACGCTACGGTGATTCGGGGAATGCCGTGGAGTAGATTTTTTATCTATCGTTTGGAAATAAAATGATGCGGTATAGCAAAAGTGGTGCCCCCAACAGGACTTGAACCTGTGACCAATCGATTATGAGTCGACTGCTCTGACCGACTGAGCTATGGGGGCGGAAAAAGCGTTGCGGATTATAGAGAATTTTGTCGTTAAAGTCTAGGATGACAAGATTTTTAGCCGCAAAAAGTGCGGTGGGTTTTACAAAACTTTTGAAAAACGCACCGCACTTTTTAGATTTTAAAACGAATTAATGTGTACTTGTGCTGGTTGTGGTTCGATTTGCACGTTTGCGATCCATTTCCGTTAATAATTTTTTACGGATACGGATAGATTGTGGCGTAATTTCCACCAATTCGTCATCATCAATAAATTCGATGGCTTGTTCAAGGCTGAATTTGATTGGTGTGGTTAACGCAATGGCATCATCTTTACCGGAAGCACGCATATTGGTGAGTTTCTTCCCTTGCAAGCAGTTCACGGTTAAGTCATTAGAACGGCTATGAATACCGATGATTTGACCTTCGTACACTTCGGTACCGTGATCGATCATCAGTTTGCCACGCTCTTGCAAGCCCCATAACGCATAAGCTAAGGCTTTACCTGTCGCGTTGGAAATTAATACACCATTTTTACGCTGACCGATTTCTCCCGGTTTTACATCGTCATAATGACTAAAACTGGAGTAAAGCAGACCGGTTCCTGATGTCATGGTCATGAATTCATTACGGAAACCGATTAAGCCACGACTTGGGATCACATATTCTAAACGCGTACGTCCTTTACCATCCGGTACCATGTCTTTCACTTCACCTTTGCGGATACCTAAGGCTTCCATTACCGCGCCTTGGTGTTGTTCTTCAATGTCGATGGTAACTTGCTCAAACGGCTCTTGTTTGTGTCCGTCAACTTGTTTGAAGATAACTTTCGGGCGGGATACGGCCAATTCGTAGCCTTCGCGACGCATATTTTCGATTAACACGGATAAATGCAATTCACCACGACCGGAAACACGGAATTCATCCGGGTTTGGGGTTTCTTCTACGCGCAATGCGACGTTATGCACAAGCTCTTTGTTTAAGCGCTCTAAAATCTGACGGGATGTCACGTATTTGCCTTCTTTACCGCAGAATGGTGAGGTGTTTACGCAGAAGAACATGGTCACAGTAGGCTCATCAACGCTTAATGCCGGTAAGGCTTCCACGTTATTGATATCGCAAATGGTATCGGAAATATTGAGTTCGCCAAGACCGGTAATCGCCACGATATCGCCTGCGCTGGCAATGTCTTCTTCATAGCGTTGTAATCCAAGGTGGCCTAATACTTGTCCGATTTTTCCGGTGCGGGTTTTACCGAAACTGTCGATGATTGTCACACTTTGGTTTGGTTTTACCGTACCACGTTTAATACGACCAATACCGATAACGCCCACATAATTGTTGTAGTCAAGTTGGGAGATTTGCATTTGGAACGGTGCATCAAGTTCCACTTTTGGAGGTTCAACATGTTCAACAATGGCTTCAAATAACGGTGTCATGTCGGCGGCTAAATCTTCGTGATCTAGACCAGCTACGCCATTTAAGGCGGACGCGTAAATAATCGGGAAATCTAACTGTTCATCGGTAGCACCAAGATTAACGAATAAATCGAACACTTGATCGACCACCCAATCAGGGCGTGCACCGGGGCGGTCAACTTTGTTAATGACCACGATTGGTTTTAAGCCATGAGCAAAGGCTTTTTGCGTCACAAAACGGGTTTGTGGCATTGGACCGTCAAAGGCATCCACCACCAATAATACGGAATCCACCATGGAGAGTACGCGTTCAACTTCACCACCGAAGTCTGCGTGTCCCGGAGTATCCACAATATTAATGCGGTAGCCGTTCCAATTAATGGCGGTATTTTTCGCTAAAATAGTAATGCCGCGCTCTTTTTCTAAATCGTTGGAATCCATCACGCATTCATCGGTATCACCGCTACGAGAGGCTTCCAATGTGCCGGATTGTTGTAATAATTTATCCACTAAAGTTGTTTTGCCGTGGTCAACGTGGGCAATGATTGCGATATTACGCAGTTTGTTAATGTCTATTTGATCTGTCATTGAGAATTCTTAAGCCTAAGCTAATAATAAAAAATAGGTAATTTTCTGACCGCACTTTTACTGCCAAAAATGCGAAAGGCGCAGATTATACAACTTTTTATGAGGGGCTGCTATGCGTAAATGGGAGAAAATTTACACAATAAACGACCTGACTTTATGAAAAATAAAAAAGGGGGTTTAATAAAGAAAATTCAGCTGAATGTATGAAATACTTTTATGAAATTGAGGCGGAATATGCTATTTTTATGCGCATTCTTTTCCCCTTTTTATCTTAATTAACCCACGTCTTAGAGGATTTACTAGTATGTCTAACGCGATTGACAATGTGTTTAAACTCATTGAAGAAAACGACATCAAATTTGTGTTACTTCGTTTTACCGATATTCAAGGCAAAGAACATGGTGTTTCTTTACCGGTGAATTTGGTTGACGAGGATTTATTTGAAGACGGCAAAATGTTTGACGGCTCTTCTGTGGAAGGTTGGAAGGCCATCAACAAAGCAGATATGCTTTTAATGCCGATTGCCGAAACAGCCGTTGTCGATCCGTTTGCACAAATTCCAACTTTATCCCTCCGTTGTAGCATTTTTGAACCGACCACCATGCAAAGCTATGATCGCGATCCGCGTTCTATTGCACTTCGTGCAGAAAATTATATGCGTTCCACCGGTGTGGCAGATCACGTCTTTTTCGGGCCGGAACCGGAATTTTTCCTCTTTGATGATGTGCGTTTTGACGTGTCAATGAACGGCAATGCTTATCATGTGGATGATGTTGAAGCCGCATGGAACACCAACAAGCGTTATGAAAACGGCAACAATGCCTATCGCCCGCTGAAAAAAGGCGGCTATTGTGCGGTGGCACCGATTGATACGGCACATGATATTCGTTCCGAGATGTGTTTGTTAATGGAAGAAATGGGCTTGGTGATTGAAGCGCACCATCATGAAGTCGCCACTGCCGGTCAAAATGAAATTGCGACCAAGTTCAATACGTTAACGTTGAAAGCGGATGAAACCCAAATTTATAAATACATCGTGCATAACGTGGCAAAAGAATACGGCAAAACCGCTTGTTTCATGCCGAAACCGATTACCGGTGATAATGGTTCGGGCATGCACTGTAATATGTCCTTGAGCAAAGACGGCAAAAATATTTTCCAAGGGGATAAATATGCGGGCCTTTCAGAAACCGCACTTTATTACATCGGCGGTATCATCAAACATGCGAAAGCGTTAAATGCCTTTACCAATCCAAGTACCAACTCTTATAAACGTTTGGTGCCGGGGTTTGAAGCGCCGGTATTATTGGCGTATTCCGCAAGCAACCGTTCGGCGTCCATTCGTATTCCGGCTGTCACCAGCCCGAAAGCCATTCGTGTGGAAGCACGTTTCCCGGATCCGTTGGCTAACCCTTATTTAGCCTTCGCAGCATTATTAATGGCGGGCTTAGATGGGGTGGTGAATAAAATTCATCCGGGCGATGCGATGGACAAAAACCTCTATGATTTACCACCGGAAGAATTGAAAGATATTCCTGCTGTCGCAAGTTCATTAGAAGAAGCGTTAAACGCTTTAGAAAACGATTTTGAATTCTTAACACAAGGCAATGTTTTCACAAAAGATTTCATTCACGCTTTCATTGGTATAAAACGCAAGGAAGTTGAACGTTTGAACATGACACCACATCCGGTCGAGTTTGAAATGTACTACTAATTTGAAAACGCGCCTTGAATATTTTCGAGGCGTCGTTTTATTCTAACGACAATAACGATTATCATAACAACATGAAATCGCCACGAATAGGGCGATCTTTTTCACGGAAACGCAATATTAAACTCACGTTAAAGGTGTCATTATGTTAAAGAAATACCTTATTTTGACAATGTCATTCTGTTTGGTCGGTTGTGGCCTTTTTTCCTCAAAAGAGGCACCAATCCCAGCGGAATATGCCGGCGCAGGTTATTATTTGTCAGATGCAGATGCACAACGCTGGGCGTTTGACAGCAAACAGGTTGAACAATGTATTTACCCGAACTTAACACGGATTTTACAACAACATTTTCCGAAAGAAGATGCGTATATTCATTCACAATATGTGCTTTTCTATCCGCTTGAAAAAATTATCGGCGAGAAATATGTCAAAATTATTCAAAGTGATGAAAAATCCATGAATTACGCCATTTATCAATATAAAAAATTCAAATTAGATAAAGTGGATGACTTAGATAAAGCGCAGTGTAACGTTTTACGCAGAAATGCGTTAGATGATTTGGAAGTGGTTAAAGGACAATATAAAAATGGGATGTTAGAAGAGAAAAAAGCAACCGAAGAAAATAAATCTTCCGATGGTGTTGCTACAAATCAAAATAAATTCTTTTTTGACATTATTAAATGGGGTTCAGCACTCCTGCTTTAACGAAAGCCATTCTCATCGGATAACAAACATGAGAACCTAATTCCCTCAATTTCAATAGGATACACAGGTGAACCGCAATCCCCCATTTTGGCTGACCGCCTTGATTATTCTCATCAGCTTACCGCTGATTTTGCCTTTTCTATACGTCATTGTGAGAGCCATTGAGGTGGGTTGGGATCGCAGTATTGCGCTACTTTGGCGACCGCATATGTGGGAGCTGTTGCGCAATACCCTGCTACTGATGGTTTGTGTCACCTTTAGCGCCATTATTCTCGGCACGGTTTGCGCCTTTTTATTGGAACGCTATCGTTTTTGGGGGAAGCCGTTTTTTCAAGTGGCGATGACATTGCCTCTGTGTATTCCTGCCTTCGTCAGTTGTTTCACTTGGATTAGCCTGACTTTTCGCGTCGAAGGCTTTTGGGGCACGATCGGCATTATGACTTTAAGCTCCTTTCCGCTTGCCTATTTGCCGGTTGCTGCCACCTTAAAACGACTAGATCGCTCATTAGAAGAAGTTAGCCTTTCTCTCGGCAAAAGTCGTCGCGACACCTTTTGGCACGCCATATTTCCGCAGTTAAAACCGGCTATCGGCAGCAGCGTTTTATTAATCGCATTACATATGTTGGTAGAATTCGGCGCTGTGTCGATTTTGAATTATCAAACCTTTACCACCGCCATTTTCCAAGAATATGAAATGGCCTTTAACAACAATACGGCGGCATTGTTGTCCGCCGTATTAATGGCAATTTGCGCCTTGATTGTATTCGGCGAAATTTTCTTTCGTGGGCAACAAACCCTGTACAACAGTGGCAAAGGCGTGAGCCGCCCTTATCCGGTAAAAAATTTAACGGTTGGCAAACAAGGCTTGGTGGTCATTTTTTTCCTGACTATTTTTATTCTGAGCATCGGTGTGCCGCTCACCATGTTGATTTACTGGATGATCGTGGGGAGCTCTCTTGAAAGTGCGGTAGATTTTTCCGCCTTTTTTGAAGCCTTCAGCAACTCTTTGTTAGTTTCCTGTTTAGGGGCTGGGCTCACCGTGCTTTGCGCTTTGCCACTCGTTTGGAGCGCAGTACGCTATCGTAGCCGCCTTACCCTGTGGATTGATCGCCTGCCGTATTTATTGCACGCCGTGCCGGGCTTGGTTATCGCCTTGTCATTAGTGTATTTCACCATTAACTATGCATATTCTTTCTACCAAACGTTCCTCATGGTGGTGGTCGCCTATTTCATGTTGTATTTGCCGATGGCGCAAACCACGTTGCGTAGCTCGTTGGAACAAATTTCCGACAATGTCGAAAAAGTGGGACAAAGCCTTGGGCGTAGCCATTTTTATATTTTCCGCACACTCACCATTCCCGCCATGTTGCCGGGGATTGCCGCTGCCTTTGCGTTGGTGTTTCTAAACCTGATGAAAGAACTCACCGCCACCTTATTACTCACCCCGAACGACATCAAAACCTTATCTATCGCCGTTTGGGAATACACCAGTGATGCCCAATATGCTGCTGCCACACCTTATGCCGTGATGTTAGTGCTATTTTCCGGCATTCCGGTATTTTTACTCAAAAAATATGGCTTTAAGTAAAGGTTATGTAGGATGGGTTGGTGTTTTTACTCTGCCAACGCATCCTGTAATCGTCCTTTGTTCTGTGTTAAAACGGCTTCTGCTTGGTCTTTATCTAATCCGCTCAACAGCATCATAATGGCCAATTTGGCATTGCCATGGGTTGTTAAGAGGGTTTGTTCTGCCGTGAGTTGGTCGCACTCGGTAGCTTGCATGACAATCCGGATAGCGCGTGCTTTGAGTTTTTGATTGGTGGCTTGCACGTCCACCATGAGATTTTGATAGCACTTGCCGAGACAAATCATGGCGGCGGTGGTGAGCATATTCAGCACCATTTTTTGCGCCGTGCCGGATTTTAAACGGCTGGAACCGGTGAGGGCTTCGGGGCCGACTGCGGTGGTGATGGCAATGTCTGCGATCTCACTCATGACGGCGTTTGGGTTGCTGACCAAAGAAACCGTGGTGGCGCCGAGCTGTTTGGCATACTGCAATCCGCCGATGACATAAGGTGTACGCCCACTGGCTGCGATTCCGACTAACACATCTTTGCGACTAAAATGAATGTGACGTAAATCCTGTTCGCCTGCTTCGATATTGTCTTCCGCACCCTCTACCGCGTTACGCAATGCGGTTTCGCCACCGGCAATTAATCCCACCACCATGCTTGACGACACGCCAAACGTTGGTGGGCATTCGGACGCATCTAGCACACCCAGACGACCGCTGGTGCCTGCACCCATATAAACCAAGCGTCCGCCAGATTGAAATGCCGCCACGATGTGTTCTACTGCCTGTGCGATTTGTGGCAGATTTTTCTCCACGGCGAAAGCCACTTGTTTGTCTTCATGATTTAACAGCGTGACAACCTCTAACGGTGACAAAGCATCAATGTGCAAGGTGTTTGGGTTGCGTTGTTCGCTTAACATTTTTTCAAGACTATTTAATAAATTGTGTTCGCTCATACCTGTTTCTCCGCAGGAAAAATTGCGCCTAAACTGACCGCACTTTTGGCGCCTGTCACACTTGGTAAGTTGGACGGTTGGTTATGCATACGGCGATAGGCAAGCCAAGCAAAGGCGGCAGCTTCCACATAGTCTGCATCCAATCCTTCATCATTGGTTGGGCGGCATTGCCATTGTGGTAATAACGCTTGTAATCGCGTCATCAGCAAGCCATTTTTTGCACCACCGCCGCAGACTAACAACCGGCGTGGTAATGGCGTTTCAAGTTGATTTAATGCGAGTGCAATGCTCTGTGCGGTAAATTCCAACAAGGTGGCCTGTACGTCTTGTGGTGGTATCTCACCTAAAAGTGCGGTGGTTTTTTCTAATGTTTTTTCAAGCCATGCCAGATTGAACAATTCGCGCCCGGTACTTTTCGGTGGTGGCTGTTGGAAATAAGGCTCTTTCAACATTTCCGCCAATAATGCCGACCGCACTTTGCCACTTCGCGCCCATTGCCCGTCAGCGTCATAAGATTTTCCGAAATGGCGTTCGATCCAACCATCCATCAGCGCATTGCCAGTGCCGGTGTCGTAGCCAATAATCGGTTGATGAGGAAAGAGGACGGAAATATTGCTGATGCCGCCAATATTCAGTACCACCGTCGCCCAATTCTCATCATAAAACCAGGCTTGATGAAACGCCGGCACTAACGGCGCGCCTTGCCCACCAAATGCCATATCTTTACGTCGAAAATCCCCGACCACATCAATGCCGGTGCGCGCAGCAAGCAGATTCATGTCACCTAATTGCATGGTGAACGGAAAATTGCCTTGCGGTGCATGCCAAACAGTTTGTCCGTGACAGCCAATCGCGCGAATTTGCTGTGATTGCAGTTGGTGACGGGTGAGAAAATGATTGACCGCCTCGGCGTAGAGTAAGGCTAAACGCTGATCTAATTCGCCCAGCTTTTGCAAGGTAGCGCTGCCTTGTGAAATTAATTGCAATAAATCTTGGCGCAAATCTGCCGGCATTGGCGTGAATTGTGCCGCGATAAATTGCGGTTTTTCGCCAAATGTCATCAGCGCGATATCCACACCGTCCAAACTGGTGCCGGACATAATGCCGAGATAATAGTCTTGTTGCATGGCGGTGTCCTCATCGAAGATAAAAACAAAATGGGGAAGAAGATTTTCACTTCTTCCCCACCGGTGTTCAAATGTTCCACAAAACGAACGGGACGACAGATTACAAAATCATCTTCACTAACTTATCCGCTTTAATGCGGGCAAATTTTTTCAATAATTTTTGCACCGGTGCCGGATATTGCTTCATTTCCTCCAACTCAGTGTAATGTTGAAGCAACGTGGTATGTTGGCGAATATAGGCTAACTCCTGAATGACTTGAGGCAAAAGTTGTTGTTTCGGATCATGGATAAATAGGCCATTCTCCGCATCCAAACGCCATGCGCGCGGGTTCAAATTATTGCCGGTCAACAAAATATAATTATCGTCAACCCAAACGCCTTTCAGATGATAGGTGTTTGTACCGTCTTTCCATGTACGAATAATCAGTTGACCTTGTTCCATTTCACGTTGGAACTTTTTGCTAAAACGGCGAAGATTGTTTTCATACAAATACGGCAATGCCCCAGCCATTTTGAACGGTTGTTCCGGTGGAATGTAAAAATCATTTGCCACTTTATCGCCCACAATAATTTCGATTTTTTTGCCTTTACTTAGCAAATGGCGGATTTTTTGTTGTAATGTCCGCGGGAAATTAAAATACGGCGTACAAATCGTTAGCTTTTCATCAACCAGCTGGAATAAATCTTCGATCGTGCAATTTAATACATTGCCCGTGCCACCTAAACCAAACAACGGCGTTACCGTCAATTCATTGCCAAAATCAACCGCACTTGGCAGTTTATATTGCCCATTAAGGGCAAGATTTTTTCTGAAATGACGGATATTTTGTCGAATTTCTTTGGTTTTCGGGCGATTAACGCTATCCAACGGCGACACCACATCGCTATTCAACAAAAACTCGCGAATAAAAGCCACCATGCTGTCGGCTAATTGCGGATGGGTGATTTTTTGATAGCGGTCGTAACGGTATTTTTCATTTTGTTGCAAATACACGTTATTGATACTGGCGCCACTGTAAAGCACGGTGTCATCAAAAACAAAGCCTTTGATATGCAACACGCCGAACACTTCGCGCGTATTGATCGGCACACCGAAAAATAGATTCGGATCATCGGCAAGTTGATATTTTTGGCGTTGTTCGCAATACCAATCGGCATTGGTCGCACTCTTTTCCGCCCCTAATAAATTACGTTGCGCACGATGCCAATCAATTAAAATTTTCACTTCAAGTTCAGGCTTATCTTGTTTCGCACGGTAAATTTCATCGAGAATTTCTTGTCCGGCTTCGTCATTTTGCCAGTAAAGTGCGGTCACAAAAATACGTGTTTTCGCCTGTCTAATCAGTTGAATAATTTCATTTTTAAATGCCATTGGGCTGTAAATAAACTCAACTTGTTCCGCCTGTAAAGCTAAACATGGCAAGCTTTCAAGACGCTTTTGAGCCCGTTTTGTCTTATCTCTAAACATAAAATTTGTTCTCTGTTGTACTCAATGAGTCGGAACCTAATTGGGGCGATAGTTTACAATATTTATCGCCCCCCTTGGTAGAAAAAAGGCTGGTTTTCGTTATAATGCTCACAAATTTATTGCCTACAGCGCAAATTTATTCCATTCATCCACCCTATCGGCAACACAACTATGAACCAAAATTCAAACAAACCGACTTTCAAATCAAACAACCGTACTTTTTCCGAACGCAGTGTCGGTGACGACCGTCAAAAACGCGATAAAAGTCGACCGCACTTTTCCTCCTCAAAAAGCGATTCGCGCCAAGAATTTCGCAGAGAGCGAGATAACGACAGAAATACTAAGCCGAAATTTAAACGTGCTGAAAGCCAAGAAAAAACCTTACACATTGCCGAAAGTACGATGAAAAAAGCCGGTGGTGCGGAAGGCAACGTAAAAGTGACCGTCAAAAGCAGTCGTTTCGATGATAAGCCGAGAGAGAAAAAGACCGGCCCATTGTCACCACGCGCACCGGAAAAAATCAAAAAGAATCGCGCAGAAGAAATGAAAGTGTATGGTGAAAATGCGTGTTTAGCCTTATTTCAACAACGCCCGGGAAGCATTGTGCGCTTGTGGGCAACTGTACAAATGGCGCATAAAATTGGGGATATTTGCAGTTATTTAGCCACTAATAAAAAGGTGTATCATATTGTGGACAACGACGAGATGATCAAAGTCAGCGGCACAGAACACCACGGTGGCATTTGTATGTTGGTGAAAAAAGCCCATCCGTTTACCTTGCAAGGCTATCTCGATGTGCCACATCAAGAAGATTGCTTGGTGTTGTTAGATAATGTGAACAACGCACAAAACATTGGCGGTATTTTACGTACTTGCGCCTTTTTCGGTGTGAAAAATATTGTGGTGGAAAACGCCGAAAGCCTCAATTCTGCCGTGACGTTACGTGTCGCAGAAGGCGGCGCAGAATACGTGCGAGTGTTGGAGACCAATGACTCCCGCAATGCGCTTTCTCAATTACGCCAAGCCGGTTATCAAATCCTTCACGTGAGCAGCGATGAAAACGCCACAGCATTGGATAAAGTGAGGTTAAAAAATAAAACGGTTTTTGTGCTGAGCGAAGGCACGACAGAGGCTTTATCAGAGAAAAACGATGAGCAGGTTCGTTTAGCGTTTGCCAGCCCAGTGAAAAATGGGTTAAACGTATCGGTCAATGCCGGCATTTTACTGGCAAAATGGTATTTTAGATAAAACGAGAAAAGTTAGGGCGGGTAAAAACGCCCTCTTTTTTCACCGCACATCCAAATGCGTTACAGTTTGTCCCCATGGTGAATTAACACAAAGCGCTCCCATAGCTGTTCTTCACTTTCCACATGATTTGGGTCGGTAATAATACATTTGCTGATAGGGCAAACTTTTTGACAGGTGGGCGTGTCGTAGTGACCGACACATTCGGTGCAGAGTTCGGGATCGATGACATAGATCTCATCGCCGATTGAAATTGCTTCATTCGGGCATTCCGGCAAGCACATATCGCAATTCGTGCATTTGTCAGTGATGAGTAAAGCCATAGCGTCCTCGGTGAAAATGAAAGGGTCGGATTATAATCAATACATTAACAAAGTGAAAGGAATTTTATGAACGAGAAACGTATGTTGCTACTGTCTTTTTTTGTGGTGGCATTTTTAATGTTTTTACTTGCCGGTTGGTATTATTTTTCTCAACAGAAACAAGCGGCGGAGGTGGTGGTTGATCGTAATTACGATTACGTCATGAAAAACGATCCTATCGGGCAAAATAAACAGGCACAAACCGATTATTACACCCTCGTGTTGTCTTGGTCTCCGGCATTTTGTGAACGGCAGCGTCAACAATACGGTGATAATTTGCCGACCTCTTTGCAATATCAATGCGGCTTAACCCAACAATTCGGTTGGATTGTGCATGGATTATGGTCACAAAACAAACAAGCCCGAAGAGTCTCCGATCACCCGCGCTTTTGTCAAGGCGATTTACCGCAATTACCGCAAGAGCTTATTGAACGCTATTTGCCTGAGATGCCGAGTGCCGGCTTATTACAAGGCGAGTGGGAAAAACACGGCGCGTGTATGTTTAACAATGCACAAGATTATTTTGAAAAGATCAAAAATTTATACCGCACTTTGAAGCTACCGAACTATGAATTAAGCCGTACCGAACTGTTTAAATGGATGCGAAAAAACAACCCGCAATTAAAAGATGTTTACCTGGGCGCCGCGCGTAATGAACTCTTTATTTGTTACGATTTAGACTGGCAAATTATGGATTGTCCAAGCAGCCGAACCGGTTATTAATCCAATAATTCGACATGGATCAATGAAATGTATAATCCTGAATTTGTCCCCTTGAATTCAGGTTACAAGCTACTCAGTTACGGGTATAATGCCAACAGTTTTTATTTTTAATTTTAACCAGTAAAAAGAGGTAAATTATGTCAGTAATTAAAATGACCGATTTAGATTTGAATGGTAAACGCGTATTTATCCGTGCCGACCTAAACGTACCGGTAAAAGACGGTAAAGTCACATCAGATGCGCGTATCCGTGCCACCATCCCAACCTTAAAATTAGCCTTAGAAAAAGGCGCAAAAGTGATGGTCACCTCTCACTTAGGCCGTCCGACCGAAGGTGAATTCAAACCTGAAGATTCCCTCCAACCTGTTGTTGATTATTTAAACGAACATCTTGATGTCCCGGTACGCTTAGTACGCGATTACCTTGACGGTGTTGAAGTGAACGCTGGTGAAATCGTGGTATTAGAAAACGTGCGCGTCAACAAAGGCGAAAAGAAAAACGATCCTGAATTAGGTAAAAAATACGCCGCACTTTGTGATGTGTTCATTATGGACGCATTCGGTACCGCACACCGCGCGCAAGCCTCTACTTACGGCGTTGCAGAATTTGCACCGGTTGCCTGTGCAGGTCCATTACTTGCTGCAGAACTTGATGCACTTGGTAAAGCATTAAAAGAACCTGCACGTCCAATGGTAGCTATCGTAGGCGGTTCTAAAGTTTCAACGAAATTAGAAGTATTAAACTCACTTTCCAAAATTGCCGACCAAATTATTGTAGGTGGCGGTATCGCTAACACCTTCATTGCTGCCGCAGGTCATAACGTGGGTAAATCCTTATACGAAACCGATTTAATCCCGGTTGCTAAAGAATTAGCGGCAAGCACAGACATTCCTGTGCCTGTGGATGTTCGCGTGGGTACCGAATTCTCCGAAACCGCACCGGCAACAGAAAAATCCGTGACCGAAGTGAAAGATGACGAATCTATTTTCGACATCGGTGATAAATCTGCAGAACAATTAGCAGAAATCATCAAAAATGCGAAAACCGTTTTATGGAACGGCCCGGTGGGCGTATTTGAATTCCCGAACTTCCGCAAAGGAACAGAAATCATTTCTCACGCCATTGCCAACAGCGATGCGTTCTCCATTGCGGGCGGTGGTGATACGCTTGCTGCTATCGACCTGTTTGGTATCGCAGATAAAATTTCCTATATCTCAACCGGCGGCGGCGCTTTCTTAGAATTCGTTGAAGGTAAAGTGTTACCGGCAGTAGAAATCCTCGAAAAACGTGCGAAAAACTAACTGCACTTTTTCTACGTAAGATCGTCATAGCGCGTGTCTGCTGACGCGTGCTATCAATCAAAAACGTAAAACAAATTCTTCAAATGGTGGGAGCAACCCACCCAACACAAAAGGAAAAAACGAAAATGGCTAAATTATTAGATATCGTCAAACCGGGCGTGCTTACCGGTGAAGATGTTCAAAAAGTATTCGCATACGCAAAAGAACACGGCTTCGCACTTCCTGCCGTAAACTGCGTCGGCTCCGACTCCGTGAATGCCGTATTAGAAACGGCTGCCCGCGTGAAAGCGCCGGTAATTATTCAATTCTCTAACGGCGGTGCGGCATTCTATGCAGGCAAAGGTATCAAACCGACCAGCGGTGCACGTCCAGACGTTTTAGGTGCCATTGCAGGTGCAAAACACGTTCATACTTTAGCCAAAGAATACGGCGTACCGGTGATTTTACACACCGACCACGCAGCAAAAAAATTACTTCCATGGATCGATGGTTTACTTGAAGCCGGTGAAAAACACTTTGCTGAAACCGGTCGTCCATTATTCTCTTCCCATATGCTTGACCTTTCCGAAGAGCCAATGGAAGAAAACATGGCAATCTGCCGTGAATACCTTGCTCGTATGGACAAAATGGGTATGACCCTTGAAATCGAAATCGGTATCACCGGTGGCGAAGAAGATGGCGTGGACAACTCCGGCATTGATGAATCTCGTCTTTACACCCAACCGTCTGATGTGCTTTATGTTTATGACCAATTACATCCGGTCAGCCCGAACTTTACCGTTGCAGCCGCATTCGGTAACGTACACGGCGTGTACAAACCGGGTAACGTAAAATTAAAACCGTCTATCTTAGGTGCAAGCCAAGAATTTGTTGCGAAAGAACGCAACCTTCCGGCGAAACCAATCAATTTCGTGTTCCACGGTGGTTCCGGTTCTTCCCGTGAAGAAATTCGTGAGGCGATTAGCTACGGCGCAATTAAAATGAATATTGACACTGATACCCAATGGGCGGCTTGGAATGGTATTCTCAACTTCTACAAAGCAAACGAAGCGTATTTGCAAGGTCAATTAGGTAACCCGGAAGGCCCTGATGCACCAAACAAAAAATACTACGACCCACGCGTTTGGTTACGCAAAATGGAAGAATCTATGTCTAAACGCTTAGAACAATCTTTCGAAGACTTAAACTGCGTTGACGTTTTATAATTGAAAAAAACACATTAAAATGTGATCTGCACCCCAAAACCTGGACACCTATTTTGAGGTGCAGATTATGTCTTACTCTTATCAATTTCGTTTAGAAATTATCAAACTGGTCACCGAACAGGATTATGGTATCCGTGAGGTGGCTAAACTTCATAACATTCCCCATTCTGCCGTCATCTATTGGCTAAAAGCATTTCGGGAAAGAGGGATTGATGGCGTAAAATCGCCTTATACAAACCTTCAAACACCGAAAATAGTGAAGTCAAAAATGAAAAAGAAAGACATTGAAATCCCGGAAACCACAGACTTTTCACCTAAAGCGTTTAAAAAGTTACAACGAGAACTCGCCTTGGCTCGTGCGGAGATTGCTTACCTAAAGGAGTTGGAGAAGCTCGACCGTCAAAAACAACGACAGAAAAAAGAAAAATCATTGAA
>NZ_CABFLM010000114.1 GCF_901873365.1 uncultured Aggregatibacter sp. | reverse complement strand
CGCAGCCAGGGGGCGCTTAACGGACGTTATTGTTATGATGAGATGGGGCGCTTGGTCCAACAACAGGCAGGACTTGCGAATCAACAAAACGCCGTGCAAATCGACCGCACTTATGGCTATGACGAATTGGGTCACCTTATCCAAACCCGCACCCACTGCCCACAACAGCCCTTTGAGACACCGCACCAGACGCAGTATCAGTACGACAGCTTGGGACGGATTCAACAGGAGAACACCGGAACACAACGGCACACCTTTTACTTTGACCCGGCAAGCAACCTTATCAACGACCCAACGGAAAAGGTGATTAACAACCGCCTGAGCCACTATCAGGGTGTGCGTTACACTTACGACAGCCTCGGCAATCTCACCGAATGCCAAACCGCTAATGGTGACTCTCAGCGGTATACCTATGACTTAAAACATCAACTGATTCGGGCGGATATCCATAACCGTTACACCACCGAAAGTTGGGTGTATGATTATGACCCACTGGGCAGACGGATTGCAAAATCCAAACTGAACAAACAAGGCGAAAAACAATGCCACACGCAATTTATCTGGGCGGGCTCACACTTGGTGCAGGAGATTCGCAAGGGTAATCATCAGCAAAATGCTGAAAAAACCGACCGCACTTTCACTTACATTTACACCCATCCCGACAGCTATGAGCCGTTGGCGCAGTGTTATAAAGAGCGTGAAAACGCACAACATACCGTGAACTACTTCCACTGCGACCAAATCGGCGTGCCTAGAGAAATGACAGACAGCCAAGGCAAACTCCTTTGGAAAGGGCGTTATGACGCTTGGGGACAGCTTATTCACGACAGCAACCGCCACGCCCAACGGACCACGTACCAACCGTTCCGCCTGCAGAACCAGTACTTCGACCAAGAAACGGGTTTGCATTACAACTTTTTGCGTTATTATGAACCAACGCTTGGGCGGTTTATTACACAAGACCCGATAGGGTTGATGGGGGGGATGAATTTGTATCGGTTTGAGGGCACGGTGCAGAATCAAATTGACCCATTGGGCTTATTTCCACTGGTGCTTGCGGCGCCTTGGCTTTTAAAAGGATTAGCCTATGTCGGTACAGCCATGACTGGTATTCTTATCGGCGTGGGAATAATGGATGCCAAAGAGGAGTATGATAAGGCTGAGGCTGAGGCTCAGGCTCAGGCTCAGGCTCAGGCTGAAGCAGATGGTACAGCGAAGTGTAATGAAACAAAATGTCCGCCTTGTATAACAACAAGTGGACGGATAGTTCCTCCTAAAACACTAGGATATCGTCCTCTTGATGTTATTCCTGATGACAAAATGGAGCACGGAGTATATGGATCTCACCATAATATATTTGAATCAAATCAAGCACCTTATCCAAATTGTAAGTGTTTCTGGAATAAACAAAAATATGTATTAAAACCACATCAGTTAACTCCAGAAATGGTACCGGTTGAGCCATTCGTAAACTAAGAAGGTATTCTCATGAAATATGCTACCCATAAAAATATAATGCTTGGAGATCTTGTTTATTGGAAAAATTCGTCTCCTTTAGATAAGGGAATCGTAGTTTGTTTGATCGATGAAGGCGTATTTTTAGATGGATACGACTTTTCTTACTTAAAAGATTCAGGGGGAGGAATAATGATTTTATTTGATTTTACGGGACTTGTTCAAATCATGAGAGATGATAAGAATATAGATATTGAATTTATTTCACACCTAACAGCTCCTGATGTTGATGACTTTTTAAATTGTCGTTGTGAACATTAGCTTTTCTCGAGCTATCTCTCAATATGTGCTTATAACATTTTGAAAAAAATAGATATTATTTAACGGCTATATTGGACATGGCTGTTATCATTTAAAAAATGTTTGCAAAACCGACCGCACTTTCACCTACATTTACACCCACCCCGACAGCTATGAGCCGTTGGCGCAGTGTTATAAAGAGAGTGAAAACGTACAACATACCGTGAACTACTTCCACTGCGACCAAATCGGCGTGCCTAGAGAAATGACCGATAGCCAAGGCAAACTCATTTGGAAAGGACGCTATGACGCTTGGGGACAGCTTATTCATGACAGCAACCGCCATGCCCAACGGACTACACACCAGCCATTCCGCCTGCAGAACCAGTACTTCGACCAAGAAACCGGTTTGCATTACAACTTTTTGCGTTATTATGACCCTGCACTCGGGCGGTTTATTACGCAGGATCCGATAGGGTTAATGGGTGGGATGAATCTTTATCAGTTTGCGGAGAATATACAGATATGGGTGGATCCTTTAGGTTTAAATAAGTGTAATGATAAAAGATGTGCAGAATTAAGAGCTCAAATTTTTCACAAGTCACAATTACTAATTAAAGAATTTCAAAAATATAATCCTGTTCAAGATGGAATTGGTGGATTTCCAATGAGAGGAGGCGGTGTAACTAAGCCAGGCGGACATTATCAGGAAATGAATGATTTAAAAAGGGGACTTAAAAATGATATTAAAGAATATATAAAAAATTGTCAGGGGAATGATCGATGTGATGGAGGTGGGAAATGGGGATCAATTCCTAGGGAAATTGATGCGTTAGCTAATAGACCAGTTCCTGAACCGGTTTTTCAATCTAATCAAAATTCTATTGGTGATTATGCGGCGTTAATTGGATTAGGTGTCTTGACTGTTGGTTTAGCATTACTTCCTTTTGATGGTCCCATTGGAGAGTCAATGGCGGCTGGAGCATTTTTTACTAAGCTAGCCACAATGCAATAATATAAATTTGGGAGAAGAAATAATGGAAT
>NZ_CABFLM010000113.1 GCF_901873365.1 uncultured Aggregatibacter sp. | reverse complement strand
GTATTTACTCTATATTTACTTTATTTATAGATCTTGTTATTTTTTTATTTAAAACACTTTCTAAGAAATAATGATGAAATTGGCTCCACTCCCCTTCAGGATGTGTCTGCCATTGTTACAGGACAAGTGTTATGGGATATTAATCATAATTTTTGTCAATCTTGGGATCGGCAAAATAATAAACAGTGGGGAAAAGATCCCGTTGATATTGGTATTACTGGGAAACGACAAGCGTTTACGCGTGAGCATTATCAGCCGAATCCATTACTCGTTGATTATAGCAAACTTGTGATGGCACAAATTGTTCGTACCTATGATCAACCCAATATCGAAGATATTATGAAGGTCTATTTAAAGAATATTAAACAGACCACAAGTTATATTTATACAGAAAATCAGTATTTTCGCTTTCCGCCGTTAGTCAGAGAGTTTATCACCTACTGGGAAACAATTAAAAATAATGGGCGCACAGAAGGACCAATTCATTGGTTTACGGTAACGAATTCTTCTGATGAAGGCATTGGCAAGGGAACTTATACTACTAATGAAATGTTTAAATTATTGGGCAGACAGGATGTGATGCCCGGGGTGGCGAGAAATGTCAAGTTAAGTGAACTTGAAGCACAATTAGGCATGGCGAGAAAGAGTGAATTCCGCTTATATAATGAACGCATGAGAGCGCCGACCCCGGAGGGAAAAGTTGTTGCGAACGCTGAATTTGAGAAAAATCGGCAGGAAATTCAAAAAATTGAAAAGGAAATAGGCGAGATTAAAGCGAAGCAACAAATTGAGGAGAAAAAAACGCAAGAGGCTGAAAAAGCGGGCTCGACTAAAAAAGAGGGTGAACTCAATCAAATTGAGTCATCTGAGCTCGGACAAGAAGAGCCAAATTTGACAAAAGAGCTCGGCTATGAAATCAGTGACACCCCGGGGATTAAAGCGCATATCTGCACCTTAATGCCGAAAGATGAGAATGGCAAATATGTACATACTTATAAGAAAAACGGCAAAGATACACCGGCGGAAGTCTATGTGCATTCCAAGGTGACCATTATGGACGATGTCTTCACCGTCATCAGTTCGGCGAACTTAAACACCCGCAGTATGCAGGTGGATACGGAATTGGGGATTATTATGGAATGTGCTGATGTGGCGGAGGGACTGCGCAAACGCTTATGGGATTTACATACCAATAAGAACTCTGCCGCGAATCCTGATGATATGCATGATTATGAGGTGACTGAGGGCGCATTTAAAGAATGGCAAAGATTAATTAATGAAAATAAAAAAAATATGGGTGATAAATCCCCTAAATGCGCTTTACGGGAATTTTACCGGGCAGACCCAACAGTAAGTCGGAGTGACTAAAATGGTAGCACGTATTTTTAAAATCATCGTGATTATCATGACTGCCTTGATTATTCTGGTGATTTGGGTAGGCATGAGCTTATTTAACGGTATTGATTTAGGGGGGACCGGGCACTCGACTTCACCCGGAATGATTGACGAATACAAGGCGAGAAAAATCAAAATGGAAAAAATGGAACAATTACAGGCGAATTTAGAATTTGTTTGCAAACATGAAGAAAAACCGGAATTGCTACCGGAAACTCAACAACTCTATAATTACGCCCTTTACCACGACCTGCACAATATGTGGACGGGCAAGCGGGGCGATGCGGTGTGGAATGGGTTGGCACGTTATTATCGTATTGCCGCAATGAATGGCGATTACAAAGCCAATATCCGCTTACAATATTTATTGAAAAGCGGACGTATCAGTTCCGATATGCCGCAAACAGAAGTACATAATCTCAATGAAGAACTGGCAAAACAATTGCCCGCCACTGCGTATTATAATCTGTATGGTTATTTGGATGTGGGCTACGGCGTGCGCACGGAAAAAGATGGCAAATATGCTTACTTAAGAAAGGCTGCAGACTTGGGAAGTCGGGAAGCGCAGTATGTCGTAGCGGATATGTTGGAACAAATTAATGATGAAGACACGTTACAATTACGAATAAAAATAGTTGAAAAATTACTCTCTTGTGCTTCAGAGCAAGGGTTGGGTAAGGCTTCAAATTCTTTAGGTATTGGTTTCAAAATGGATAAAGAATATGCAAAAGCCTTGGAAGCCTTTCATCAAGGAGTAAAAAATGGTGATTCTCAATCAGCGTATCAATTGACAAAAACTTTTGAGAATACAAATGCTAAGGAAGGAGATTTAGATTATTTAAATATCCAATATGACTTGGAAAGAGCTAATCGTTATAAAACTATTGAGGATTATCTCTATAAAAAAGACTATCTTCAACCCAAAGTTCCCGACTTAGACGACATCGTACCGTTACCGCCTGCCCCGCTGCCGGAATGGGACGGCAAAATTGCGTTCCAACGTTGGTTTGAAGGGGAAGCCCCGCCAAAACCGGATGAAGCCCTGGTGCGCCGCTTAGCATGGCGGGCAGGTTTAAACGGCGATACAGGTTTAGACGAAAAAACCGGTATGCCGAAGAAACCAACAAAATGATTAAAAAATTAACCGCACTTTTAGGCTGAACGGTTTAAAAGTGCGGTGGTTTTTTAGCGGGTTTTATTATCGATATTTTCCATTTTTGCATTGCTATTTTCTGGAGTGACTCATGGTCGCACGAATTTTTAAAATCATTGCCATAGCCCCGTAGCGTGCATCTTGATGCACGATTAAATAGAATGTCGTGCAACAAGTTGCACGCTACGGCTCTTAAAGAGCTTTTACTTAATAGAGAGTATGTTCTCGATGATTATGATAGTCATATTTCAAACACTAGCTGGATAAAAATATGTAATAAGATAGTAAATTTAGCTTTTAAATATAAATTAAAGATAGAAATTCATTTAAATAGAAAGAAT
>NZ_CABFLM010000112.1 GCF_901873365.1 uncultured Aggregatibacter sp. | reverse complement strand
AGCTTTTCAAAGGTCTCATATTTTTGTTGATCGTAACGGGCAACGTTAACGTTTTGACCAAAGAACATCGGTTCTTTTAACTGGTCGTTTTTGTTTTGTGAGAAAGTGGTGTATGCCATTTTTGTTTCTCCTTTAATCTTATGAGTAAGGTGCGGTCAGTTTTTAAAATGTTTTTTTATGCTGGCGCAAGCGTCTTCGCTTGTGCCTTTAGTTTATTTACTTAGCACAAGCGTGGACGCTTGCGCTATCGGGGGCAGGAACCGCAATAACCGCTACGACATTGGTATTCATGGTAAATGCCATGTTGTTCCAAGCGATTGAGGAGCGGGATTTGATTATCGTGTTCGATGGTTTGACAGCTGTGTAATAAATGGATTTTCATGATTGTTAAAAGAAAAAAGAGCAGTTAGAAAACTGCTCTAAATAGCATTGTGCGTATTGTAATCGAAATTAGATCCACACGAAATATGCCATGCCGCCAATTATTCCGATACAGAAAAGGTTGAGAATAAAGCCGACCTTTGCCATATCCACTTGTTTGACATGGCCTGTCGCGAATACGATAGCATTCGGCGGTGTAGCAATTGGCAACATAAAGGCACAGCTTGCACCACAGGCGATGATGGCAGCGAGGGCGATTGGTGGCAAGTTTAAGGTTTGCGCTACTGAAATTACTATAGGCATAATCAATGCTGCACTGGCGGTATTAGAGGTGAATTCTGTGAGGAATATGATGAATGCGCTGACGACGAAGCACAGCACCCACAGCGGTTTTTCATTGGTAAATTGCACAATGGTGTCTGCCATGATTTTACTGGCGCCGGAGTCTTTCATGACAATACTCAAAGTTAATCCGCCACCAAAGAGCATTAACACGCCCCATTCCACACGTTGCTGAATTTCTTTCCATTTTGCCACACCGGTCACGCCGATAATCACCACTACAGTTAAGGCGATGACACTATCAAAGCTATCAATTTTTTTCTCTAAGCCCAGTAAACCGGAGAACCAAGGGTTGAGAACAGAACTAAACAGGAGCAGTAATGCCATCACACTGAAGATGATTAGCGTGATGATGTTCTTTTTGGTGAAAGAGACTTTTTCAAGAGAAGGGGCAAATTCGACATGAAAATTGGGACGTAAAATGACCCAAAGAGCAAATAACATGGAAGGTAACAACAATAGCATTACCGGGAAGCCATAACCTAACCATTCAGTAAAAGTCACTTGAATTTGAGAGGCCAAGATGGCATTAGGAGCGCTACCGACTAAGGTGCCAATGCCGCCAATACTGGCACAGAACGCCATACCTAATAAGGTAAACGCATACAGGCGATAATTTTTTTCTGCATTCAACCCTTTTAACATTCCTATGGTGAGTGGCAACATCATTGCCGCGACAGCCGTGTTGTTGATCCACATAGATAAAAAGGTGGTCACCCCAAATAAATACGCCACGGAAAGTTTTAAATTGCCTTTGGCGAGTCGCACGATGTAGTTCGCAATGATTTTATCCAGTTGCTGAATTTGTAATACCGCCGCAATCACAAAGCCGCCGAAGAACATATAAATAATCGGGGTGGCAAAAGGTGCAAGGGCTTTCTGTGTGTTAATCAGTCCTAAACCAATGGCAAGAATTGGCACCATAAGCGAGGTCACCGTAATATTAAAGGCTTCTGTCAACCACAAAATACCGATGAACGTCAGCAATGCCAAGCCGCGGTTTTCCTTTGGTGAGAAGGGCAATGTGTTGATTAGCACCAACATCAAGATAAAATCCAAAACAAGAATAATCAGGCTTTTATATTTAGCGAAGAAAGGGATTTGTGTTTGCATAATAAATGTCCTCCATGGCTGCTATTTATTAGCATTGTTTTAATAAATTAGAAACATTTTTTTAACAAATTTGTGACGGCTATCAAATATATTTTTTGAAGAAGAAAGAGATAAAAGTGCGGTGATTTTTATGAAAGGATTACATGCTTGTTTTAGTGAGTAGAGGAGGCAATCCTTGAGAAATAAAAAAGTGCAGTAGATTTTATCGGAATTTAAAAACACCCGAAAAATCCACCGCACTTTTAGCGACATCAAAGATTATAAATCGAAATCGTCGAAATCTTTGGTGTCTACTTTGGAGTCAATTTGACCCACAAGATAAGAACTCACTTCCACTTCTTGCGGTGCCACTTGTACGTTGTCGGAAACCAACCAGGCGTTGATCCAAGGAATCGGGTTTGAACGTGCTTGGAATGGCAATGGCAAGCCTACCGCCTGCATACGGATATTGGTGATGTATTCCACGTATTGCACTAAAATGTCTCTGTTCAAGCCGATCATGGAGCCGTCTTTAAACAAATAATCCGCCCAGTCTTTTTCCTGTTCTGCTGCCGCTAAGAATAAATCATAGGCTTCTTGTTTACATTCTTCGGCAATTTCTGCCATTTCCGGATCGTCTTGACCTGCCGCCATGATATTTAAAATGTGCTGCGTACCGGTTAAGTGCAACGCTTCATCACGGGCGATAAATTTAATGATTTTCGCATTACCTTCCATTAATTGACGCTCAGCAAAGGCAAAAGAGCACGCGAAAGACACATAGAAACGAATGGCTTCAAGTGCGTTCACGCTCATTAAGCAAAGGTAAAGTTGTTTTTTCAAATTACGTAAGGTGACGACACATTCTTTGCCATCCACGGTGTAAGTGCCTTCGCCGTACAGGCTATAAAGTTGGCTGTCACGGATTAAATCGTCGTAGTAAGAAGAAATATCGCGCGCACGTTTGATGATTTCTTCGTTGGTCACGATATCGTCAAACACGATAGACGGATCGTTCACAATGTTACGAATAATATGCGTGTAAGAACGAGAGTGAATGGTTTCAGAGAACGTCCACGTTTCGATCCAAGTTTCCAATTCAGGAATGGATACCAACGGCAATAACGCCACGTTTGGGCTACGGCCTTGAATGGAATCCAACAAGGTTTGATATTTTAAGTTGCTGATGAAAATGTGTTTTTCATGTTCAGGCAACGCCGC
>NZ_CABFLM010000111.1 GCF_901873365.1 uncultured Aggregatibacter sp. | reverse complement strand
GCATCGTTATAATCAAGGTTTACCGCCTGTTTTAACAAAAACAACCTATCGGGGACTGTTGAATTAGTTGATCACTACAGTATCTCTACCGCTATTTCTTGTTCTTGCACTAAAGGTTTTAATCGCCATTGCTTTTCATCTTCTGTCGGTATGCCGTAAAAAGCAAAATGGTTTAACCCTTTTTGCTGTAAATGCAAAAACGCTATTTCCACCAGCGCATAATTATCTGTTGCCACGTAAGGCAAGTCGGGATAAAAATCGGGGTTTTGATATGAACCACCAACAGCAATAGTCGGTGCATTCACATTTTGCAATAAAGCGACCGTTTCGGGATCGTCGAAATCCGCAATCACACCGTCAATCGGAAAACTTTCAATCGTGTCTTTATGATAAACAAAATCGTCTTCTACAAAAATATCCCAAGTGCATTGCGAGGCTTGCAGATATTGCCCAACTCCTTCCATCACTTCTCAATCATAGACTTTGTTGGCATTAAACAATAACGCAATACGATAATATTTCTGATTGTTCATGTTGAATCTCTTTTAATCGGCGCTGTGAATAATTTTGATTTATATAGCATTAAAATTATTTTATCTTTCAGTGGCTTTATTGAATCAAGCGTGATGTTAGTCTATTATTTATTTCAGCATAAACCGAATAATATCGCCTATTAGGTTAAGATAATATGAATATTTTAGTTATCGGCCCGTCTTGGGTCGGCGATATGATGATGTCGCACAGTTTGTATCAAACGCTGAAACGGCAATATCCACAGTGCAATATTGATGTGTTGGCACCTAATTAGTGTAAGCCTTTGTTGGCTCGTATGCCGGAAGTGCGCAATGCGCTGACCATGCCTATCGGGTACGGCGCAGTAAATCTCGTTGAACGTTACCGCACTTTTGGCGCAAACCGAAAACCGTCCGTCAGTAGCTTTTTGCCCCGGAGCAGAATTCTGTCCGGCGAAACGCTGGCCGCATTATCATTATGCCAAACTTGCCGAAATGCTGATTGAACAGGGGCATGCCGTTCGTTTATTCGGTTCGGCGAAAGACGAAGAAGTCGGCGAACAAATCCGCTGTGCCTTGTCTTCGCCATTGCAATCTTATTGTGTGAATTTAGCCGGACAAACGGGGTTGAGGTGGATTTAATGAGTGATTGCGTTGCCGTGGTGAGTAACGACAGTGGTTTAATGCATGTCGCCGTCGCGCTAAACCGCCCGTTGGTCGCACTTTACGGCCAAACCAGTCCGCAATATACGCTTCCGCTGTCGGACAAAGCGCTAATTATTCGTTTGATTGAAGGCGGGTTGATTAAAATCCGCAAAGGCGAGGGAAAGGACGGCTATCATCAAAGCTTAATTGATATTCAGCCGGAAAATGTTATGGAAAAATTGACCGCACTTTTAGGAGGATAAATGGAAATTCGTTATCAACTGCCTACTGCCAAATATGCAGCGCTACAAAATAAGATCTCTAGACGTATTTATAAAGGTAACAAACTGGTGTGCCGGCTGAGAATTTATGACGTGGCGCTATTTTTGCCTTACCTTGTATTGGTCATCTTAACACGCCATCGCATCCGTAATCTTCAGGAAATGTTAGGTGATTGTTATGAGCCGAATTATTCGTCTTGGCTTGGTTGGTTGTTAGTGATCGGCGGTTATTTTATTTTTGCTTATGCCACCGTCTTTCGTCCTATCTTTGTGAACAAAATTTTTCGTGAACAGGTAAAGGAGGATTTAACGGACTGCGAACAAGTGGTTCGCATTCAAGAGGATGGATTATATTTACAAAATGCACTGGCGCGTTACGTTTTCTTTTATACGAAAGTACGCGCGGTAGAGAATATCGACAATTGCTTAGTCATAATCCTCGGCAGTGGACATTTCCAAGCCATTCCCTATAACGCATTTGCTGATGAAGATCAGCGTATGGCATTTGAACATCTACTGAAAAGCAAAATGACACAAAATGAACGTTTGTCTGGTTAAAACTTCCTCAATGGGCGATGTGCTACATACTTTGCCCACTTCAACGGATGCGCAAAATGCTCTGCCTGATATTACTTTTGATTGGGTGGTGAAAGAGAATTTTGCCGAAATTCCGCGCTGGCATGGGGCGGTTAAGCGTGTTATTCCCATTGCTTTACGGCGTTGGCGTAAGCAGCCTTTTTCAACCAACACCCAACAAGCCTGGAAAAGCTATCGTGCTTTATTACAAGAAAATCAATATGATGCTGTGATTGATGCGCAAGGACTGGTAAAAAGTGCATTCTTTACTACCCGTTTGGCACAAGGTGCAAAATACGGCTACAATCGCTAATGTGCCCGTGAGCCGTTGGCCTCATTTTTTTACGATCACCGGTTTTATGTAGCTTACCAACAACATGCGGTGGAACGCATTCGACAGCTTTTTGCCCTTAGTTTAGGCTATGAGTTGCCTCAAACGCAGGGGGATTATGGCATTGCGCGACATTTTACCAACCATGCTGTAGAAAAGCCTTATATTGTGTTTATTCATGCTACCACACGAGCCGATAAACACTGGCTTGAGGACGAATGGAAAAAAACAGCGGAAAAACTGACCGCACTTTTTAATGTGGAAATTCGCCTTCTTTGGGGAAACGAACAAGAACATCAGTGAGCGCAACGGATTGCGAATGGCTTGGATAAAACCACGGTGTTGCCGAAATTAACGCTCACCGAACTTGCTGATCAAATTACCAACGCCAAGGCGGTGATTTCCGTAGATACCGGCCTTGCCCATCTCACCGCCGCGTTAGATAAGCCGGATATCACCCTATACGGCGCTACGGATCCAAAATTGATCGGCACTTATGGAAAAAATCAGATATATAAAACGCGAGAGAATGAATTTAATTCGGTCGGAAGAGGTTTTAGAACTATTTATGAATAAAACGGTAATTATATAATATTTGATTGTATAACAATAAGTTGTTAGACTTGTTTAGAATGTAAATGGAATATTTATACATTGCATTCATTTATAAACAATTAGTTAAAAGGAATTTTTGAATGAAAGCATTTAATTTAGGGGCTGTACTAGATAACGACTAAATCTTTCATTTAGATTAGAATGCTCAAATGAGAAAAAGTCGCTTAAGTCAGCATTGTAGTGATCAACTAATTCAACAGTCCCCGAAGGTTGTTTTTGTTAAAACAGGCGGTAAACCTTGATTGTAACGATGT
>NZ_CABFLM010000110.1 GCF_901873365.1 uncultured Aggregatibacter sp. | reverse complement strand
ATCCAAGGGGTAATGTTAAATTATGACAAGAAAATCAAAGACATATTTAAACCTGCACGATTTTATACAATATGCCCTTTATCAATTAGTGCCTATAAAGAACCACAAATTATAGTCTTTGATTTTTACAGGCTTCAAACAATTTCAGAAAAACAATTATCCCAAAAAGATAAATATACAATAGCTATGAAGGCCAAAAACAATCTTTTTGCAGATATTTTGCAAAAGCTATCGTCTCATATGTCTAGATTAGGATTAGCAATTTTAGAGCCTTAAATATATAAAACGCCAGCCTAATAAGCTGGCGTTTTGAACATTAAAGTGCCTCAATCGCCTTATACTGCTCTTGGATTTTTTCTAATCCGGATTGGTATTCGGCTTGTTTTTCGCGTTCTTTGGCGATAACCGCTTCCGGGGCTTTGGCGACGAAGGCTTCGTTGCTGAGTTTGCTTTCGATGCGTTTAACTTCGTTTTGATATTTTTCAATCTCTTTGGTTAAACGGGCAAGCTCGGCTTCTTTATTGATGAAACCTGCCATCGGTACGAGGATTTCGGTGTTGCCGACTAACTTCGCTACAGCCAATGGCGCTTGTTCGCCTTCTTTAAGCACGCTGACGTTGTCTAACTTCGCCATAGCTTGTAAAAGTGCGGTCTGTTTTTCCAGAATTTTTTGCTCATCAGCCGGAATATTACGGAATAACAGATCGAGTCCTTTGCTTGGTGCAATGTTGCTCTCAGCACGGATATTACGCACAGCAACAATCACGTCTTTGAGCCAATTGATCTCTGTTTCCGCCTCGGCATCAAAGGCGTTTTCTTCCACTTGTGGGAAAGGTTGTAACATAATGCTGTCAGCGGTGATGCCCACAAAGCCTTTCACTTTTTGCCAAATTTCTTCGGTAATAAATGGCATGAGCGGGTGTGCTAAACGCAACAATTTTTCCAACACATGAACCAAGGTTTGGCTTGCTGCACGAATTTGCGCTGCGTTGCCGTTGGCAAATACTGGTTTAGTGAGTTCCAAATACCAGTCGCAGAATTGGTTCCAAGTAAATTCATAAATCGCATTGGCACAAAGGTCGAAACGGTATTGGCTTAATGCACTGCGGAAAGTTTCTACTGTGCGGTTAAATTCTGATTGAATCCAACGGTCTGCCACGGAGAATTCGATTTCGCCTTGGCTTAAATCTAATTTGTCATTGGTGAGCACGAAACGGCTTGCATTCCATAATTTGTTACAGAAGTTACGGTAACCTTCTAGGCGTTTCATATCCCAGTTGATATCGCGACCGTTTGAAGCCAACGCAGCTAATGTGAAGCGCAATGCATCTGTACCATGCGCCGCAATACCTTCTGCAAACTCTTTGCGGGTCGCTTTGGCAATTTTCTCTGCTAATTGTGGCTGCATCATGTTACCGGTGCGTTTTTCAAGTAAATCTTCAAGGCTGATGCCGTCAATCATATCGATTGGATCAAGTACATTGCCTTTCGATTTCGACATTTTTTGGCCTTGTTCATCACGGATTAAGCCCGTTACGTACACGGTTTTGAACGGCACTTGCGGTTTGCCGTTTTCATCTTTAACAAAGTGCATCGTAAACATAATCATACGCGCAACCCAGAAGAAGATGATGTCGAAGCCGGTGATTAACACATCAGTCGGATGGAACATTTTGAGCTCTTTAGTTTGCTCCGGCCAACCTAAGGTGGAGAACGTCCACAAGCCTGATGAGAACCACGTGTCTAGCACGTCTTCATCTTGTTTGAGTTCCACCGCAGAATCTAAGTTGTATTTTGACCGCACTTCGGCTTCGTTGCGCGCGACATAAACGTTGCCTTCTGCGTCATACCACGCAGGAATACGGTGTCCCCACCAAAGTTGGCGAGAAATACACCAGTCTTGAATATCACGCATCCAAGAGAAGTAAAGGTTTTCATATTGTTTCGGTACGAATTGGATTTCGCCGTCTTCCACCGCTTTAATCGCCACATCAGCAAGCGGTTTCACGCTCACATACCATTGGTCGGTTAGCATCGGCTCAATCGGCACACCGCCACGGTCGCCATAAGGCACTTTCAAATCATGTGGTTTGATTTCATCTAATAAACCCAGCGCTTCAAAATCTGCCACGATTTTCTTACGTGCAGCAAAACGCTCTAAGCCACGGTAATCCGCAGGAATCATCGCTTCATAGCCGGCAAGCGGTTTACCATCGGTGCCGATAATTTCCGCTTCATCACGAATATTCGCATTTAAGGTTAACACGTTGACCATCGGCAAGCTGTGACGTTTACCCACTTCATAGTCATTAAAGTCATGTGCAGGGGTAATTTTTACCACACCGGTACCAAATTCACGATCCACATATTCATCGGCAATAATCGGAATTTCACGGTTTGCCAATGGCAGAACGACCGTTTTACCGATTAAAGATTGATAACGTTCATCTTCCGGATGCACCGCAACCGCCGTATCGCCCAACATGGTTTCCGGACGTGTAGTTGCGACGACTAAATACTCTTTACCATCTGCCGTTTTTGCGCCGTTTGCTAACGGATAGCGGAAATGCCAAAGGGAGCCTTTGCTCTCTTTGTTTTCCACTTCTAAATCGGAAATTGCGGTATGTAGTTTTGGATCCCAGTTCACCAAGCGTTTGCCACGGTAAATTAAACCTTCCTCGTGCAAGCGAACAAACACTTCTTTTACCGCATTGGATAAACCGTCATCCATGGTGAAGCGCTCGCATTCCCAGTCAATAGAGTTACCTAAACGGCGCATTTGTTGGCTGATTGTGCCGCCTGAATAGGCTTTCCAATCCCAAATTTTGTTGATGAATGCTTCACGACCATAATCATGGCGGGTTTTGCCTTCTTCTGCGGCAATTTTACGCTCCACCACCATTTGAGTCGCGATACCCGCATGGTCTGTCCCTGCTTGCCATAAGGTGTTATGTCCTTCCATACGGTTGAAACGGATTAAGGTATCCATTAAGGTTTGTTGGAAAGCGTGTCCCATGTGCAGGGAACCTGTTACGTTCGGCGGCGGAATCGCAATACAATAGCTCGGCACGTTTTCATTTTCAGACGGTTTAAAATAACCGCTCTCTTCCCAATGTTGATAAAGGGCCTGTTCTACCGCAGACGGATTAAAACGGTCTGCCATTTCGAATTTTTGTGTCATGTATTTTCTCTTTTTGTAGGGTGGGCTTTTAGCCCACTGTTTAAATTGAAGTGGTAGGCTAAGACCTACCCTACATTATTAAAATTAAACTAAGAAAAGTTTAACCAACTTAATTCACTTATATTG
>NZ_CABFLM010000109.1 GCF_901873365.1 uncultured Aggregatibacter sp. | reverse complement strand
TAAGATAATACCATCTCCTGAATACAAAAATACAATATTTCTAATTTTATAACTGTTGTTATCTATTTTTTCTAATTTAACTGGGTGATATTCTGAGCCATAAGTTTTAATAAATATTTTATCTTTGCTGATTAAGATACTCTCTATCGGAAAAATAAAATCACTTGATTGATTTAATATAAGTCTATTGTTTTTTAAGTCATTTAACTTAATTGAATCAATTAGCCCAGTACTGCTAGCCATTGAGTCATTATAAAAACATATAAAAATATTAATCCAAAAAAATTTATTTACAATCCTCCATAGGCCAAAACCAAATTTCTTTAGCATCGTAGAAACCTGAGCCAACTTTTCCTTGGTCAATAATGTCAATATGACCAATACTATCTTCTTTTGGTAATTCATAAAATATACCTTTTAAATTTATTGAGTTATTTGCAAAATCTGATAAAGACATTTGTTTTGGTTTACCATAATTTTTCCAAATCCAATCTGCAAGTCCTTTTGATGAGCGAGCATATCCCTCCGATGTCTGATTACCTTTAGGATATAAATTTTTTATATCAATGCCTGTTTTTTGCATTGCAGATGAAACCCTAATCGCACATTGATTTACTGCGTATGAATCAGAGCTAGGTCTAGCACTAGGTTGAATATTGAAATTTGGATACGCATCTCTTAATTGTTCAAAACACGGTAATTTCTTTTTAGATATTAATCCAAACTCATCAACCCATGTCTGTGTATTTGCTGCAAATTGATAGAGATTCATCCCACCCATCAACCCAATCGGGTCTTGCGTAATAAACCGCCCAAGTGCGGGTTCATAATAACGCAAAAAGTTGTAGTGCAAGCCCGTTTCTTGGTCGAAGTACTGGTTCTGCAGGCGGAACGGTTGGTGTGTAGCCCGTTGGGCATGGCGGTTGCTGTCGTGAATAAGCTGTCCCCACGCGTCATAACGCCCTTTCCAAAGGAGTTTGCCTTGGCTGTCTGTCATTTCTCTAGGCACGCCGATTTGGTCGCAGTGGAAGTAGTTGACGGTATGTTGTGCGTTTTCACTCTCTTTATAACACTGCGCCAACGGCTCATAGCTGTCGGGATGGGTGTAAATGTAGGTGAAAGTGCGGTCGGTTTCCTCGTTGTTTTCGCTGTTTTGTCTGACCACACATATATTTTCATAATGAAGATTATTTTCTAGATAATGGAACTAGATCTTCATCAGGTTCAACAAAATGAAGTAATCCATATTTGTTTATATCTGCAAGAAATCCCTTTTCTAAATAAGACCAATGCTCTTTAGAATATTCGTCTGTGTATAGTTCATCTTCAATTATGGCTACAATCCGTCCTATTTCACCTGCATAAATAACCACATCACCTAATTTAATACGTTGATTTGTATCGTAATAATTCATTCTTCATCCTTAATTTATAAATTTTTCTAATGGGATCGCACCTACTGGGGGAGTTTGCCCTTGTGAAGCATCTATAACTGCTTCTTTTCCCCAAAAACATCGACAAGTTTCGGGGTTTTGATTAGCTTGTCGTAAATGGATATGATTACCTAAATAAGGATAATAGTCCACTTGGGGCACTATATCCTGAAGATAAGTGGGTTGATTAACTTAGTAGGAACCTTCGACAACCTAGTTATTAACTTAATTAATAGGAAATAATATTATTCTTTATTTAATAAAAATACTCTAGAAAACTCTTCTCCAAAACCATCATCAGATTTAGAATAAACAATCTTAAATGTGTCGATATATCCAAGTTGCTCTAGGGAATCTTTTAACCATAACATCTGATCTAAATTTACTTGCGGTTTTTCCTCAAATTTTTCTTTATATTTTGCTTTTGAAATACAGATATTGGGTATGTTAAAACCATATAAGCCAGATAATTCTAAGTCAGGATATGTTATACATAAAAAAAGATCTTTTCTTTCATTCTCACTTAATACCTTTCTCGCGATTAACTTAATATTATTAAGATAAAACAACGCTACATTTAAAAAGAAAACATCAAAATCCTTTTTAGAGAATAATTCTAGAAAAATATCCCCTCTTCCCTTTCGAGTAATAATGGGTATTTCCTCAAATTCGACAGGATGTTTTAAAAAATCTATAATATTCTTTTCTTGATAAGATTTTTCAAGTTCTGCTAGTTTATTTAATAATGTTAAACTATGCATTTTTATACTCCTTTCCAGCCATAACAAAATAAAAAATCTCTATCGTCTTTAGAGAATGGTGGCATGCCTCGATGTTTATCATGTATTGTTCCATCTACACTAAGTGCTGAATCATTGTGAGCATAGGATAGTATTAATATAGTAATTATTTGTTAATAAAATAGAATCTTTGAATATAATCTTGACAAGATGAATCAAACCATTTTTTATGATAAACATCTATTTCCTTATATAATCCTAATTCTAGTAATGTTCTTTTGATTATTGGATATTTATTCATATCTAATTTCTCATTCTTTTTTATTAAATCTTTAAAATTCAATACATTCTCTTTTTGAGTAACTAAGAAATTAGGGATAAAAAAGCCTTCATTATCAACCCAGCAATCATCATCAGTATAAGTTATACAGATAAAAAAATTAGAATATGCATTTTTACTTAAAAATTTTTTAGCATATAGCTTAACATTATTGAGGTGAGTAACTGCCAAATTAAATAAAAATGTATTAAGATCTTCTTTTTTTAGATATTTCTTAAATGGCTCTATTTCAATATACCTGTGAATTAAAGGTGACTCTTCATATGTTTCATAATCAAAAAGTAATTCATTAAACTGAATTGAAGAATTATTTTCCATAAGATCATATATTGCTTTATTCAAATTCATATTTAACTCCTAATCTCAATAATTCCATCTGTAGCAAAACAAGAAATCTCTCTCATCTTTACCAAATTTAGGCACTCCTCTATGTTTATCATGAATAGTTCCATCAATATTAAGATCCGCCTCAGCATTATCAGCCAACGCCTTCACCTCCATTTGTGAGAGTAAGTATTGGATGTGGTTGCATAATTTTAATTAGTCATTTTATGGTGCAGAAATAAAATGATGCTTGTATGTTTTATTCAGCTAATCTTGTATTTTTAAGAGATTTTGGAATATGTTTATATAGTTAGTTAAACGCCATACTTATTAATTCCGATGCTAATAACCCATAGAAATGCTAGCCAAAGCATTAGATATACTACAATCATATTTAATATTCCATAAAATAATTTATATTTTTTAATAAAAGGAATTACTATTAATGAAAATATAACAAAAGGGAAAACTATCTCTGTTTCCAACAGGTAATATGAAAATAAAATACATATATGATATAAAATTTACTTTTAATACTAATAAAAAG
>NZ_CABFLM010000108.1 GCF_901873365.1 uncultured Aggregatibacter sp. | reverse complement strand
GAATACATACATATAATAATATAAGAATATTCACTCTCTTTAAAATTATATTTTTAACCATTATTTTTTACCTAATCTATAATACTCTTTTTCCACCTCTGTAACAAAATCCTGACAATTATTTAATAAAACATTGTACTCCTTGTCACCAAATTCTAAAATGTGTTTTTCCTTTATTTGTCCTTTTTTATAGTGTGTTTTTTTATTTTTCTATTTTTTACATTTTTAACTGCTTCCTTCATTGTCTTATCATCAAAGTGCTCATTTCCACATTTGTATCCTTTTGATGATTGTTCTGAAAATGTCCCTGTGGTTGTGTATCCAATATTTGTACCATCATCAAAAAAGATATGTTCATGAAATAAACCTAGATCTAGCCCCCCTCTAAAATCCTTATCTAAATCAGTTGAAAAAGGAAAGTTTTTTAAATGTCTAGTACAAAAGTGCGCCAACCCTAACGGATCTACCCATGCTTGCGTATTATTCGCAAACTGATAAACATTCATCCCACCCATCAACCCAATCGGGTCTTGCGTAATAAACCGCCCGAGTGCGGGTTCATAATAACGCAAAAAGTTGTAATGTAAGCCGGTTTCTTCGTCGGCATACTGGTTTTGTAGGCGGAACGGTTGGTGAGCGTCCGCCATGAGGTTGTGGCTGTTACGCAGTTTGCCCCAACCAAGGTAATCACCATACCAACAAAGATTGTCGTTCTCATCCGTTAATTCCTGTGGTACACCAATCTAGTCACAATGGAAGTCGCGCGTTTGTGTATGGTTTTGTTTGTTGTCCGTGCACACCTGCGCCAACGGTTCATAGCTTTGTGGGCTGCGGTAAATATAGCTGAAAGTGCGGTCATTTTCACGATTGATTTCTTGCACCAGATGGCTGCCATCCCACACAAATTCGGTCATGGTGTGTGCTAAAAATGCGCCGTTTTCTGACCATCTAAAGCTTTTTTAAAAGTTCATTATTTGATGGATTTTCATAATGTTTTTACATCCAGATGTAAGTTCTGAAGAAAATACATGAAAAAATAAAAATATCATTAGGAGGAATAATTTTTCATTTATTCCTCCTAGAAATTTCTAGGGTAGGGGGCAGAAGATGTACGTTATTTAAGGTTTGTGCTGAATATTATTTTTAAATTTTATAAACCTATTTCTCAATTTAGGAAAAAGTACATACCACTGATAATAGAAGCTTATACTAGAAACGATAGTTACAAGAATGCTAAAAATAATATTCTCTAATTCTATTGATAATACTGGATTAATAATATGATAAACAATTAGTAGAATTAAATTTGCAAAACTACCTAATGGAAAGCTCAGGATTACTAAAATAGTTACATAAAACAGATAAGCCTCAAATTCTAAAGTTGGATTGTCTGTTTTAAATACAGATATTAAAAGATGGGATACTAAAACTATTAGAGTGATAATCCATAATAGAATAGGAAGATTTCGTTTAGACATAGTAATACCTTATTTTTTACAATGTAGGAAATATCATTTCAGTTTCAGCATGACATGCTCTTCTGCATTCAGTAAGAACTCTATCACTATATTCTTGACAGTCTTCACCCGCTGGGCCTATTGCATAATCCCTTCTCGTTAATGGATCTTTCAGTTTTTTTGTAACACAACTTTCTACACAGCTATCTGTTGATACTTTTGAACATCTCGATGCTGAATAGCTATCCTCTTTGGCGGTCGTTGGTCGAGCTTTAACCGAAAATATACTACCAGTAACAGAAGTCTTAACGCTTTGTGTTGTGCTACTGCAATACATATTGTCTGGAGAACTACCTGTACATAAATAAGTATGATTAAGTACAATAGGTGACCAGCTCCCTGATGGTTTACCTAACCCTCTTGTACACATATATGTATCCAAACCCAATGGATCAACTTGATTCTGCACCGTGCCCTCAAACCGATACAAATTCATCCCACCCATCAACCCAATCGGGTCTTGCGTAATAAACCGCCCAAGTGCAGGTTCATAATAACGCAAAAAGTTGTAGTGCAAACCGGTTTCTTGGTCGAAGTACTGGTTCTGCAGGTGGAATGGTTGGTGCGTGCTCCGTTGGGCATGGCGGTTGCTGTCGTGAATAAGCTGTCCCCAAGCGTCATAACGCCCTTTCCAAAGGAGTTTGCCTTGGCTGTCTGTCATTTCTCTAGGCACGCCGATTTGGTCGCAGTGGAAGTAGTTGACGGTATGTTGTGCGTTTTCATCCTCTTTATAACACCGCGCCAACGGTTCATAGCTGTCGGGATGGGTGTAAATGTAGGTGAAAGTGCGGTCGGTTTCTTCGTTGTTTTTCCCTTTGCGAATCTCCTGCACCAAGTGTGAGCCCGCCCAGATAAATTGCGTGTGGCATTGCTTTTCGCCTTGCTTGTTCAGTTTGGATTTTGCAATTCGTCTGCCTATCGGGTCATAATCATACACCCAACTTTCGGTGGTGTAACGGTTATGAATATCCGCCCGAATCAGTTGATGCTTTAAGTCGTAGGTATAACGCTGATAGTCACCATTGGCAGTTTGGCATTCGGTGAGGTTGCCGAGGCTGTCGTAAGTGTAACGCACACCTTGATAGTGGCTCAGGCGGTTGTTAATTACCTTTTCCGTCGGGTCGTTGATAAGGTTGCTTGCCGGGTCAAAGTAAAAGGTGTGCCGTTGTGTTCCGGTTTTCTCCTGTTGAATCCGTCCCAAGCTGTCGTACTGATACTGCGTCTGGTGCGGTGCCTCAAAGGGTTGTTGTGGGCAATGAGTACGGGTTTGGATAAGGTGACCCAATTCATCATAGCCATAAGTGCGGTCGATTTGTGGTGTATTTTGTGGATACGCAAGCTCGGTCTGTTGCACGGTCTGCTGATGGGTGAGTTGACCTAATGGATTGTATTGGTAATGCGTGGTCAGTCCCCCTTGACTGCGACAAATTTCCTGATGCAGGGCATTGCGATGGATATCCGTGATTAACTGGTGATTGAACTTAATCCCGCTTAAATGCCCACTGCCGTAGTAAAAATAGCCCAGGCTATCTCCCGATGGCAGGCGGGTTTTTAAGCGGTTGCCGTTAGCATCGTATTCATAGGCGACGGCTTGTCCATTCAAGCACTCTTCTATCAAACGTCCCGTGGCATCATAACGAAAATCAATGTGTTGTCCTGTGCAGGCAACCTGAGTCATTTGTCCGTTTAAATCAAAGCTAAAGGTCGTGCGACCGGATTGCTCGCCCTGACGAATATGCGCTTCGGTCATTTGGCCAAGCGGATTATATTTGAATTCGGCAGTACGAATTGCCGGCTTGTTGCGTTTTAGCGCGTCCGTCACACCGTAATCCGTACGTCTAATCAGCTGACCTTTAGTGTCATACTCATACTGCGTGAGCTTATCAT
>NZ_CABFLM010000107.1 GCF_901873365.1 uncultured Aggregatibacter sp. | reverse complement strand
ATCCTGGTGCGATTGAATGGATAAAAACGCAATCTATTCATATTGATCACTGGGCAACCCACTTGGATACTAACCAAATTCAACCTAATGATGTGGTCATTGGGATGCTACCGGTTCATCTTGCAAGCCAAGTTTGTGAGAAAGGAGCCACCTTTTATTTTTTATCCGTTAACGTTAAACCGGAACAACGCGGAACAGAACTCACTGCGCAACAACTTGTTGAACAAGGTTGCTTGTTGCAGGCATTTCATATTCAAAAACGATAAGGAAACATTATGCAACCTAAATATGATGTACATTTTTGTTTGATTTCAGATCAAGCTGCGCCTTCATTATTACCTATTTTAGATCCTGATTTTAAACCGAAAGAAGCGGTTTTTTAGTCTCCGATAAAATGAAAAGTAATGCAGAGGCATTAGAAAAAGTTTTTAAAGAAAAAAACATAAAAGTTACATTAGTTCGTATTGAAAATATTGATGATTTCCATGAAATGGAAAACTGCTTTATTTCGCTAATAGATCAATATGAAGGGAAAAATATCGCACTTAATGTGACAGGTGGTACAAAATTAATGGCAATTGTGGCACAGAACACCTTTGCTATGTGCGAAAAACCTATTTTTTATGTAGATAGTGATAATAATCAAATCCTATTTATTAGCCGTGATGAAAAAGGACAAAGCATTCCTAACAAAATGCTCAATTGCCAGATTGATCTAAAAACCTATCTTTCTGCTTACGGCATGGTTTATAAATCCGCTAAATCACCAATGGCTTCTGAGCGATTAATTGCCAATTTGGAACCGTTTATCAAGCAATATGATAAATATAAAGATGATATTCCTTTGTTAAACTCTTATGCTGCAGAGTCTCAAAATTCCGGTTTTAAGGTTGATTTTAAGCACCATAAAGTGAAATCATTCGTGACCTTACTTGAACAATTACACCACAAAAATTTATTAGATTTTGATCGTCATAAAATAGATTTTAGAGATACAGTACATAAAGATTTATTAAATGGAGTATGGCTTGAAGAAATAACCTATAAAAACTCATCTAAAATCAACCGCCCTTGTGGCGGTTTTCTTTTCTATAAATTGCCCACAACATCACGCAACAAACCACTCCCAATGGCACTTAGGAAAAGCGAGCCTGCCCCAAGGCATTATCCGGACAGCATTAACAATGAATTTACCCTATAACAGAGGTGAAAATGTGGAGAAACTGAGGTAAAATAGTGCGTAAAAGTCATATAGAAAAACATCATTTTTTATCATCGCACTTTGAACAAAGATAAAAAGAAAATGGATAAAATCGTTCAATATTTAATCAAATCCACACCTTACTTTTCGCATGAGGGGAAAAATTGGGAAGCGATCTTCTCAAGCCTTATCCACCAAGGCACCAAACCACCCCCGCAGTCGAAAGACCCTGCCCTGTTCCAAAGGGATTGAGACATTCTGTCAAAGTCAAGTGTTGTTAAAGATTGTGTCGAAAGACCCTGCCCTGTTCCAAAGGGATTGAGACTGGCCACAAGCCTTAAATTTTATTTTATTTTTCGTCGAAAGACCCTGCCCTGTTCTAAAGGGATTGAGAGGTTGGTGGAGGCGGGAGTGGTTGCCAGTGAGTAAGTCGAAAGACCCCGCCCTGCTCGAAAGGGAGAGACTAAAAAATAGCCCTAGCGGATACGCCAGGGCTATTTTTTTATTTGACATAAGAATAAACAAGGTTATACACTAGAATTGTATCATTAAATGATATTTATGAGGAAATTAACATTATGAGATGAGGAGATGCTGAATCTTGGCTTATCTTTTGGTGCAGTAAGAGATAAGAGTTTTGTCAGCTATATGAACTATGAATATGAGACTACAAGTGAAACAATGGGGCAATAGTAAAGCAATCCGTTTACCAAAAGATTTTACTAATGCTATGAATTTAAATATGGGAGATTTTTTAGAATTAGAAAAAATTAACAACAATACAATTAAAGTGGTGATTATTCCTAATAATCCAAATAAAAAAAGACGATTAACCTTAAATGAACGTCTTGCAATGACTTCATTTAAACAATTACCCACCGTTGAAGAATGGGATTCACTCACGCCAACAGGAAATGAAATTTAATGGCAGGATCTACATTTAAAAGAGGGGACATTATTACCGTTTGCTTGAATCCTGTTGTAGGGAATGAACTACAAGGGGAAAGACGCCCTGCTTTAGTATTAAGCAATAGCGAATTTCACAAACTAGGATTTATGATGATTGCCCCTATCACACAAGGAAATGCAGCTCTTGCTAGAGATAACGGCTTTGCAGTAACACTAAGTGAAACTGGCTGTAAAACCCAAGGGGTGATTGTTGCATACCAAACTCGAATGATTGATTTTAGAAATAGAAATGCAAAAAAAGTTGAATCTGTGCCTGACTATATTTTATCTGAAGTACAAGATATCGTTGAATCAATTTTGAAAGACTAGAAGAAGCAAAAAATTACCCTAGCAGATATGCCAGGGCAATTTTTTTGATTAAATTTCTTCGGCTGTAACAGATACACCAAAGATAGGATAAGTCTTGCCATTTTCCGTAGCGATTAAGGTATGCCTTTTGCTTAATTGCTTCTGTCGAAAGACCCCGCCCTGTTCTAAAGGGATTGAAACTTAGCACCGCCATTCGCAGTAGTTGCTTTGATGATAGGTCGAAAGACCCCGCCCTGTTCTAAAGGGATTGAGACTAACCGAAAATTTTTATTAATAAATTTTTTAGCGTCGAAAGACCTCGCCCTGCTCCAAAGGGATTAAAACAGTAGATGAGGATATAGTCATTCTCCTAATATGAAGTCGAAAGACACCGCCCTGTTCTAAAGGGACTAAAACGCGCCTAAAATCAACCGCACTTTTGGCGGTTTTTTTATAAATACGTATTTCAAAATACAAATTTTTCTTATCTATTCTCAACCCTCAATTCAAAATAAATAATCCCATCTAAATAAAAACCGCTTAATTCCTTTGATATACAAATTTGCATTTTATTTTTTCATTTATGATGTATTCCTAAAGAATAAGTAAGGAGGAAATATGTTGAACTTAAGAATGCATCATAAAGCGACACAAGCAACATTTAACCCTCCATACACTCAAAGTGAAATTAACGCTATTGTGGCTGGCTTTATTGAAGTTAAAGACAAACGTGCTTATAACTGCCGTTATTTTATGAAAAATGGTAAGAAATGGATTCATAACTTAGAAGCTTTACGCAAGAAATTAAATGCTGAATATGCACGTTATATTGATGATGAGGAACTGTCTTCACCTGCGCCTGAAGGGTTTGGTTACGACATTGAAACCTATTATTTATATAACTCAATATCATCAACTCACAATGAGTTTTCAACTCGTTTTCGTACAATGCTAGAAAAGGTTTGTATTAAGCATTAGCTTGAATACAAATTTGTATTTCAATATTTAACACTCAAGATAATTTATTATTTAATCAATCATTGAAACACGAAAGGTGGAAATAAAAATGTTCTATAT
>NZ_CABFLM010000106.1 GCF_901873365.1 uncultured Aggregatibacter sp. | reverse complement strand
ATATTATTTTTAATAATTGATTTATAAAATCCTCTATTTCCTATCTTTGTAGTATGCGCAAACGATTCAAATTTAGGATAATTATAAACTTTATTGCCAGATTCCTTTATAGGCTTTGTCCCAGAAACATTTTTGATATCAAAGATCTCAAAGTGTTCTCTATTAAAACCAGATGGAATAACTGGATATAAGTCTTTTGTCCCATCAAAATTTATTGGAATAGCATCATGTTCAAATAAATTAATTATAGGAGTACAATATAGTGAAAAATCAGATTTCGTTAATTTAATATCTTTTGGGAAAGAGCGGTTAAACTCAAAAAATAATGTAAATTTCTTAGTGCTTAACTTACCTAAATAAAGATATAAATTTCTTAGTTTAAAAAAATAAAATTTCTTAGGGAAAAAGAAAAACTCTTGTAATAATCTATATCCATCAAAAGCATTATTTGGATAAGGAATTAGTAGCTCATCCTTGCTCAATCCAATAGAAGAGATAATATCAAGAGGTAGATTAATGATTCCTTCTTCTGATTTTATATATATTTTAGTTAAATAGTTAAACAACCATTGATAAGAAGTTAATGCACTATAATCACTTCCGGATAAATAGAATGATAATTCATCACATTGTATAGACGAGAAATTACCATCTGTAAGATTTTCTAAGTCTATTTCAATAACTGTTAATTCATTTCCTGAAGTACTTCTTGCATCATTTAAAACAAGGGGATAAATAGCTACATCCATTGTTGTTTGAAATTGGCAAGCGGTACCACTTACCGACTTCGAGGAAACAAAAGTCCCTTTAGGTATAATATGTTTTGTCGTAATCGATCTTTCTTTGGATATAAAATTTAGAATTGCGCAACTAGGCAAAGGACGCAAGTAATTAGGCCAAAGAAGTTGGATCATCGATTGAGTTATCTCAGGTAAATTATCTTGTACTTTTTCCTTTAATCTAGCTGTTAAAAAAGCAAAAGATTCAATAATTCTTTCAGCTTCGGGGTCGATAATCTCATCGGATAGAAATCGGGATAAATGTGGATAAATCTTTGAAAAATGCTGCCCATCTCTTTTTAGGAAATCTAATTCAGCTCTAAAAAATTCTTTCAAAGACATTACACAACCCTAAACTTTTTATTTGAACTGTCTAAAATAATATTTAACTCAGTTAACTCATTTTTTTGTCTTAACAATACAACACAAGTTATTCTAAAATTAAGTTGAAGCGGATTATATGCATCATGAATATATTCTATTCTTGTTATGTGAACTCTTGGTTCATAGCGTTCTAAACTAGACAGAATATCTGCAATAATTGTTTGACTTAGGCTTCTTGTCGTTGCTGTTGCATCATTAAAATCCTTTAGACCAAAATCAGGTGCACATAACGTACACCCTTCTTTTGAATTAAGCACTAATTCTATGTTCTTTTTTATTGAACGGATTAAATCACTTACAATTTCTGCGTCAGTTTTCTTTTTAATAACACCTGTATCTTGTGAAGCAGTTTTAATCCTATTCCAGAATCCCATAAAAATAATTATTTATTATCAATATCCAAGCGACCAACAAGAGATAAATCAAAGCTTGCTCCCATATATTTAAAGTGCGGTCTAACAGATAAAGAAACTTTATACCAACCTGGTTCACCTGCTACACTTGATACTTCAACTTTAGCTGAGCGTAATGGACGGCGGCTGCGAACCTCTGCAGGTGGGTTTTCTTGGTCTGAAACATATTGTTTTAACCATACATTTAGTTCTCGTTCCAGATCTTGACGTTCTTTCCAAGAGCCAATTTGTTCGCGTTGTAACACTTTTAAATAGTGAGCTAAACGATTAACTATAAACATATATGGTAACTGAGTACCTAATTTATAGTTAGTTTCTGCTATTTTACCCTCCTCGGTATTAGGGAATTTCTTAGGTTTTTGAACAGAATTTGCTGAGAAGAATGCGGCATTGTCACTTCCCTTACGCATTGTTAAAGGAATAAATCCTTCATCAGCCAATTCAAACTCTTTACGATCAGTAATTAATACTTCTGTTGGAATTTTTGCTTGTAATTGGCCAAATGATTCAAATAAATGGACGGGTAAATCCTCAACGCTACCACCACTTTGAGGGCCAATAATATTTGGACACCAGCGATATTTAGCAAAACTATCCGTTATTTTTGAGGCCAGCAAAAATGCAATGTTACTCCATAGATAGTTATCATGTTTACCATCAATGCTTTCATTATAGTTAAACGTTTTTACTGGATTTTCAACGGAATCATACGGTAAACGAGATAAGAAACGTGGCATTGTAAGCGCCAAGTATTTCGAGTCTTCAGATTCTCTTAAAGCGCGCCATTTTGTATAGCGTGGTCCTTCAAAAATATCTCTGACTTCTTTGATCTCAGATAAAGAGGCATAACTATCTAAACCAAAAAACTCAGGACCAGCAGCTGAAATAAATGGTGCGTGGGACATTGCGCCAACAGATGAGACATATTGTAATAACTTAATATCTGGCGCAGATGGCGTAAATGTATAATTTCCGACAATTGCTGCAACTGGCTCACCACCAAATTGACCATAATTAGCAGAATAAACATGCTTATATAAGCCACTTTGAGTAATATCTGTCGCATACTCAAAGTCATCGAGTAATTCTTCTTTGCTTACATTTAACACTTCAATCTTAATATTTTCACGGAAATCTGTTCGTTCAACGAGTAATTTCAATCCACGCCAAGCAGACTCCATTTCTTGAAATCTCTCATTATGTAAAATTTCATCTACTTGATGGCTAATTTTTTCATCAAGACGAACAATCATTTCATCAATCAGCGTCTTATTTATAACAGAATCTGTACTCTTTGATTTCAATATTTCAGAGATAAACTCTGCAATACCACGTTGAGCAATAGCATAATCTTCATTCTCAGGTTTAAAACGAGTTTGTTCCATTACCTGATCAAGCAAGCTTGTTGTTTGAGCATTTTTTTCGATCTTTGTAGCTTGATTCTTAGCAACCATGATTTACCCTTACTCTTTTTCTAAAATAATAGCTAATTCTTTTTCTAGAGCTTCCCTCGCATTTGAATCCACGATCAATTCTTGTAATTTATTTCTAAACGCAGGAATGTTTCCCATAGGTCCTTTCAGCGCAATAAGCGCTTCGCGAAGTTCTAATAATTTATTAAGTTGTGGAACTTGCTTGGCGATATTATCAGGTGAAAAATCTGCCATGCTTTCAATTTTAAGACTTATACCTATGTCTTGATCTTCAGCATTATCCTCTAATCGATTCGGTACAGCTATATCAATTGCTAAGTTTGATTGTTTCATTACGGCATCAAAATTATGCTTGTCAATAGAAACAGGCTCTCGTTCTTCAAGGCTTGATACCTCCGCAGCACCTTTAAAATCACCGGTGACAAGAAGCTTTAATGGCAATTCAACATCATCTACTTGCCCTTCAGTGGCAGGCGTATATTTGATATTAATTCGCTCTTTTGGGGCGACCGAACCTGTTTTAGACATATGAAATCCTCTTTGAATTGAAAACCGTTTTCTATTTACAAGC
>NZ_CABFLM010000105.1 GCF_901873365.1 uncultured Aggregatibacter sp. | reverse complement strand
AAGTAGTATTTAATATCGCTACTTGAAAAACAAGAAAATGGAAATATAAAAAGTATAATTTTATTTATTGATGTGATTAATTTCATAATTAAAAGCTCTCTTTAGCTCATTAACATAAGATATTCTTTCCTTGATACCATTAAGACCTCCATTTATCAAAAATGTAACTTGATATATATTATCATCATCAGCTACTAAATTTATGTCAATTGTCGTATGAGTAGATACTTTCGTTTTTTGATAATTAACCTTTACACCCCTTGAATTAGGATATCTAGCACCTAATAAATTACCGGCACTTAACAACTTACCTCTTTTCCAAAAATACCCACTGGCATCAACTGCAAAATGGAGATCTCGATTTAAAAGAGAATAATCAGTTTTATAATTATTTTTTCCAATATATTCAAAATATTGTTTATAGCCTATTTCACCAATTCTTTCTCCAGAATGAGTTAATTGTATCAATCCTCTTCCAATATATGGGTAATATGATTTACCCCTTAAATATTCTAGACTTCCTAATTCTTGAGAAGTTGAAAAATGAGCTGATTCATGATAACACTGAGCTAAAAAATGTATTTTTCTTAAACAAGTGTCTATATCATACTTTTTCATAGCAATATTAAGTTCTTTTGTAAAATTTTCATATGTAGCTTCAGAATTAGGAATATTACAATTTTTAGCAGAGAATAATGAATATCCTAGAGTCCTCTTAACATTAGGCTCAAAATCTCTTAATTGATAAATTATTTTTTTGATCTCTTCAACCGTAAAATCTCGATAACAAAAACACCCTCCTCGTTTAGAAGCTACTTCTATAGGCTTTCCATTTTCCTGACTTCTCTGTTGCTTAGTAGAACTAGAATTCGTTTTCTCCCCTTTTTCAGTTTTTTCTTTTTTTGTCCTAAATCCCAAAGGATAATATAACTTTGTCCCCTCAACTAGTTGGTCACTATATTTCATTCGATTATGAAACATTAGGGCCTCTACTTTATTAATGCCTAGTTTAGCTTCAAGGCCGCTCCACGTATCCCCCTTTCTTACAAGATAATAAGCGCGTTGATATTCTTGAGGCTCATCATCTTCATTAAGAATTGAGCGAGTATTAATTATATAAGTATCTGGCATCAATGCTTTAATTGATGTTTTCCCCTCTGGCCAAACAAAACTATCTGTTGTTGAATGTTCTGTTTTAGGAAATTTTTCATTCCAAAATGTCAAATTTAGTTCTTTATATTCCGTCGGTGTTGATTCAACCAGCTGACGGTTAAATTGCACTTCTCCGTAATTATTTGCCTGACCTGTTATTACATGGCCATTAATGGTAAGCTCAAAGTAACAGTTGGGAATGGGGTTTCTTTCGTTATCTAAAAATATAATGCTATATAAAGTTTCATTTACCATTTATTCTTCCTATTTTCTTTTATGATTAACTTTCAATTCTTGCCTGACCAATAAATACTTTTAGTTGTTCTCTTGATTCTCGATACACGCGATTGGTTCGACCATCTATATCTAACATGCCGGTAGTAACCACGTTTTCCTGACTATCCAAAATTGTATAAGGCACTATTTTCTCACAACAATTTCCGTAGATATCATAAACATCTAAACGGGTTGAGTAATAGAATAATACATCTCCCTCGCCACCCTCTTCGCCTTCTTCCACCAACTCCCCTTCAACATACACATCCCCAATCAACTCAATGCCATTCCGACTTATCAGAATTGACCCACCCGGTCCGCTAAGCTCTACCAGTTCATACCCCTCTAAATCAAACTGTTCACAAATTTGTTCAAAAAGCTCACCAGCTTCCCAGGTGCCGTTTTGCGCGATTTCTATGTTGAGTTCCTTGCCCACATGGATAACCGTGTCGCCATGTACATTCACATAGCGGTTGTTGTTGATGTTGAGAAGTTCATCCTGTCCGATTTTGGTGATGCGATTGCGTCCGATACTTCTGTTTTGGTCTCGGTTGATAGTGAGGTCTTCCTCTTGTGCCACCGTTTCCGTGCGGTTGTTGCTGATGTAAATGGTTTCATCTCGGCTAACGTGTTCAGAGCGGTTGTTGCCGATTTGGCTGGTTTCATCGTGGTTGACGATGTGGTTAAGGTCTTTTTCGGCATGAAGAAAGATTTCTTCTTGCCCTTTTTCATCCTCAAAACGCAGTTCATTAAAACCATTGCCTTTATGGGTTTTGGATTTTATCGTCATGCGGGTTTTATGTTTAGGCAGCGCGTAAGGTGGTTCGGTGGTGCTGTGATAGGTGCGCCCCACCACCATCGGTTGGTCCGGGTCGCCATTGAGGTATTTCACCAACACTTCATCACCGACTCTCGGTATCATTTGGCTGCCGTAGTGCGCACCGGCAAAATCTTGTAATACCCGCACCCAACAAGAACTGTTTTCGTCAAAGTGGCCTAATCTATCCCACGGGAATTGGAGTTTGATTCTGCCCCATTCGTCACAATAGATTTCTTCCCCTTGGGGACCCGTAACATGGGCAACTTGGGTTCCACGAATAATTGGACGAGGTTTTAAGGGACTGCGCCAAGGCTTGTTGTGAGGAATCAGGAAGAGTCGGTTTTCATAGCGGTTGCCTTCTTGGGGAGAGGCTGGGTTTATCGCCGGATGGCTATCACTTGAATTTCGCTCAACGGCGTCTTCCTCCAAAATACCGCTTTGGCAGCCTTGATGTTCCACCCGCACCACCAGCCAGGCTTGATTAAGAGAAGGTGTCTGATGTCCTTCCAAAGCAAAACCATAGCCCGGGATAACACGCATATCTTCGCCCACGGCATTCGCCGTTTCAGACAGCGCAATCTCTGATTCTAAACGGTATCGGGTAAAGGGTTTGCCTTGTTCGTCTTTCTTATAACGTCCCGGATAGTCGTATTTTTCATAAATGGTCGCAGAATTGACCGCACTTTTAGATGTACCATTATCAGTAAGCGTGGATGTCTGTGAATGATGTTGATGTTCGAGGTTATAATTCGGATGTAAGAAGGTGTAATCGCGTAAGGTTTGGTGATTGGTGGTGAGTTTGAAATGATGCTCAAATCGCCAAAGGCAGGCAACAGGTCGGTCTGTCGCAGGCGTGGCGTTGTAGGTGAGTGTGCCTAAAATCGGGGAAGACAAACTCCGGTGCCCAAAGTGCAATCGGTGGCTGCCGGCTTGGTGCTCAAAATAATAATACCATCCCTCTTCCGCCGCTAAACGCTCAATAAAGGCCAAATCCGTTTCTCGATATTGCACGCAATATTCTCGCACCCAATCTGTCGGCAAGGGTTCAAATGCCACATCATCCACGTGGTTCTTTTGCAATAACGTGCGGATGATTTTTTCGCTGTTTTGATGTTGGAAAATGCGGCTGTCCGATTGATAGGACGCACGGATTAAGGCAGGCTCCACCACCATGTTATACTGGGTGCGCAAAAAACCTGTTTTCCCCACACCAAAGCGTGTCACAATCCCGTTCACATACCGTACCGCATTATCCCCTTGCCAGAAAGTGAGCGTTACCGGTTTGTCTAGCAAGGCAGAAATAGGAATATTCGGATTAAAACTCGACAATGTCAGCGTCAAATGAAAAGGCTCGGATAAGCCTTCCCTCAATGTAAAACTGACCACATCAAAAAGGTATTTCTCACCGGCATCAAGGGTGTAGCGGTAGTCGGATTGAACTGTCATGATGATCCCTTATTTAACCTATAAAACAGTATCAGTATAATGCAAATGCTGCTATTTCTAAATAATTAAAATAGTTGTCGTCAAGACGACAATAAAAAAATAGAATATAGACATTTTATT